>DNYQ01000171.1 GCA_003506745.1 Syntrophaceae bacterium | reverse complement strand
CATGGCCACCCAGATGGCCGCATGCGTGTATTGTCCGCCATTTTCTCTCACCCCCGGCACATAACCTTTAATATAGCCCGGCTCCGTCTCCGACTTATCGAAAGGCGGATCCAAAAGCTGAACCAGTTTTTTATCCCGATGGACAAGCATTTGATCGACCGCACTCATGGCCAGGCGGGCCCGGGCCGGCTCCCCCGCGCCGGATAGAACGGACCAGCTCTGGGCCACCGAATCGATGCGGCATTCCGTGCAGGTGTTTGATCCCAATAATGAACCTTCATCGCTGTATGCACGGCGGTACCATCCACCGTCCCAGCCCTCTTTCTCAATGTTGCGCTGAAGCTGCGCTGCCTCTTTCCCGCACAAATCGGCAAACGATGTATCATCTTTCAGGCGGGCAATTTCCGCAAACTTGACGAGCACGTCATACAGGAAAAATCCCATCCAAACGCTTTCGCCTTTGCCCTCGTCCCCGACTTTATTCATGCCGTCATTCCAGTCGCCCGAACCCATGAGAGGCAAACCATGAATGCCAAATCTTAATCCTCTTTTGACGGCCCGCACGCAATGGTCATATAAACTGCCTTTTTCATCCGCCACACCCGGCAGATCGTAATAGGAATCTTCATCCGCCCGGACCTGACGTCCTTCCAGGAAGCTGACACTTTCATTCAAAATTTCCGCGTCACCGGTGCTGATAATATAACGGCCGACAGCTAAAGGCAGCCACAGGTAATCGTCGGAACACCGTGTGCGCACGCCCCGGCCGGTGGGTGGATGCCACCAGTGCTGAACGTCTCCCTCCGGAAACTGACGACTGGCGCATAAAAGCAGGTGTCCGCGGACCAGAGCGGGTTCGGCATAAACAAGCGCCATAACGTCCTGGAGCTGGTCACGGAAACCGAAAGCGCCCCCGGACTGGTAATAACCGCTGCGCGCCCAGAGACGGGAAGACAGGGTCTGATATAAAAGCCACCCGTTCGTCAAAATATTGAGAGACGGGTCTGGCGTTTCGATCTGAACCGTGCCCAGTGTCTTTTCCCAGTAGCGATGCACCGCTTCCAGTTCATTGTGCGCCACCGCCGATCCCCGGAAGCTCTTCACTGTTTTACTGGCATCGTCGGCGCCCCGCCTGCCGGTAACTCCCATCCGGAAAATGATTTCTTGCTCCTGCCTGTTTGTGAGTCCAAATGTCACCTGTATGGCGCCGCAGGGATCCAGGCCGGCCCCGACTTTGCCTGAAAGTTGTGACTGCGTCATCGCCTGCGGCCCGGACATTTCACCATTGCGGCCGATGAACTCGTCCCGATCGCAGGTTACGGTCCGCGCCGGATCATCCACGTCAAAGAAAGCCACCCGATCGGCAAAGTCCATATTATAGGGATTCCGGGCAAAAAGCGCACCGCTTCCCGCATCCACTTCGGTCGTGACATGCATGATGGTTTTCGGGCGCAAATCACCCAGCACCCACTCCAGATAACCGGTCACGGAAAGGGTTCGATTGCGCCCTGATTCATTCACCATCTTTAAAACCATAAATTTGACCGGCGCGCTAATCGACACGTAAATCCACAGCTGGGACCGGATGCCGTCTTCAACATGCTCGAAAACACTGTACCCGAAACCGTGCCGGCAGATGTAAGGCGTTCGGCCGCCGCACGGAAGCGGCGTGGGAGACCAGACCTGTCCTGTTTCTTCATCACGGATGTAAAACGCTTCGCCGCTTAAATCGCTGACCGGATCGTTATTCCAGGGGGTGATGCGGAATTCGTGGGCGTTCTCACTCCAGGTTGAAGCGGAACCACTCTCGGAAATGATCGATCCAAAATGGGAATTCGCCAGAACATTGACCCAGGGCAACGGTGTGTTCTCTCCCGGCTTGAGGATCACGAAGTATTCCTGTCCGTCAGGGGTAAATCCCCCGAGGCCGTTTCGGAACATCAAATCGGGATAAGAAAATATTCCTTCATCCCTGTTTGTCGCACTGGAATCTTTGACGGGCCTCAGACGCGGCACGGAAATATCCTTTGTTTTGCGCCGGCTGAGCTGTTCTTCCAGCGTCCCCATATCGTCTTTGATGATGACGCGGGCAACCGTCTGAAAAAGAATGCGGTCTTCGCTGGATATCTGATCGCCCGGTCTCACAAAGATGCCGCCTGGCCGGTCGGCAGCCCTGTTTTCCATGCTGGTGGCAATCAGTCCCACGATCTGATCATGAAGCGCTTGCCGATAGATGGCATTATCCTCATTCCAGATGACGAGATCCACGGCCAGACCCTTTAAACGCCAGTAGGCGTGCGCCTGCTGGAGTTGACGAACCAGCTCAATATTGGTATGGTCGCCAATCTGCAAAAGCACAATGGGTAAATCCCCGGAAATGGCATAACCCCATAAGCCGGATTGCCCACGACAGTTTTTCATGATGATCCTCGGATCAGCGCGCAACGACGCATTGGCGTAAATAACAGAACCGGCCAGACGTCCGTAAAGTTGCACGTCGTCCTGAGTCGCATTGATTTGCCTGAGCATGACCTGGCTGTGCGTCCAGGCCAGATTAAAAACGCGGTCAGCCAGACGGTTGTCGTGGTATTTTTCAACGAGGTCAAGCGCTTTGGCGCGGGTTTGGGCGATGCCGGAAACGATATCCATGGTCACCGATTCTCCCGGGGAGAGCTTAACCGAGCTGCGGATTGAAACAATCGGGTCCAGAACGGACCCTTCGGTGCCGGAAAGGTCTTCCGGCCCGGAAGGCGACCAATTCATGGCAGCGGGATTTGACAGTGTATGGCCGCGACCGACAAACTTCAAACGATCCGTTTCACAAGTAACATCGAGGTTGTCCGTGCCATGCACCGCCATTAAATGAAAAGTCCAGTAGGTCGGTTCATCCTTGGAACGCGGTCTTCGCGTGCAGAGAATCGCCTGGCGATTCCGAAGGATTTCCGTTTGAACAAAAAGATTGCTGAAGGCCGGATGGATCGCATCAGCCGCGGGCTCGGCGATCACCACTTCCGCGTAACTGGTGACATCCAGCTCGCGGCGTTTCCGGGAGCGATTGGTGATGCGAATGCGCCTCAGTTCGATATCGTCTTCCGGTGACACGGCGATCTGAGTGTGTGTATCGATGTCATCATCCCGCCTGCGAAACTCAACTTTCGCATCGGAAAAAATAGCCTCGTACCGG
>DNYQ01000231.1 GCA_003506745.1 Syntrophaceae bacterium | reverse complement strand
AACAGCCAAAACACTTTCCGACCGTTTATTATTAGGCGTTCGCTGGGATGAGCAAGGCAATTTCGAGGAATGTGCGTTTAACCATTTATTAGCCTTGCTTGCTGCCCCGCGGTCACTCATTTGGAAGGCCGGTAATCTTCTACTTAATCCCGAAGATCAGGTTTATAAGGCCGATACCTATGCGCGAATGTTTGCCGATTCAACCTTCCTGCAGCAGATACGCACACGAGTGCAGGCCGAAACCGTTTCCCGCTTGGACGATCTGGCGCGTGGCTATGACTATTTAAGCAGCGAACTCGCGCAATCGCGAAGCGAGCTTGCGCGCCGTTCCCGTGAAGGCGACCAGGCGGCGCAAAAGGATCTTGAAGAAGTGCGCAGCAAACAAAAACTTTTGGAAGAAGAAAAAGCCAAAGCCATGCTCTATGAACAAAACCGCGCCGACAGACTGGAAATCATCCGCATGGAAAAGATTGCCGTTGCGCTTGTCGTGCCGGACACCAGTCCCGAAGCGCAGGAAACTTACGATAAAAACATTGAAGCAATGGCCATGCGCATCGCCCGCAATTATGAAATCGACCACCATCAGGCGCGTGTCTATGATGTTTCGTCGCCCCGGTTGGCGCGCGGATTTGATTTGGAGAGCCATCGTGCCAGTGGCGAGAAAATCGCTATCGAAGTCAAAGGCCGCGCCGGAAGGGGACCTGTGCAATTAACGGAAAACGAATGGCCGACGGCGGCCAATATCCGGGAGCGCTACTGGCTTTATGTGGTGGTGGATTGCGCGACTAAACCGGTGCTCTACCGTGTGCAAGACCCGGCTTTCAAATTGGCCGTCCGAACGCGCCAGAGCTTCACCATCAACATGGGCGATATTATACAAGAGGCGGAAAGGGATTAATAATGGAAGATAAGACGAGGCTGATCGAAGTCGCCTTCCCGATGAAACAGGCATCTGTAGCCAGCGTGCATGAAAAGAATGTTCGGCCCGGCCATATCTCCACTCTGCACATCTGGCCCGCGCGCCGTCCGCTGGCGGCCTGCCGCGCGGCGCTTTTGGCAACCCTCTTACCTGATCCGGGCGATCCGGTAAAACGCCAGGAACTTCTGGATCGGATCGGCGGCGCGGTGGTGATGAAAAATGTCAAGAGCACGGATGATGACGGCGTCAGCGTCAATGAAGAGAAAGAAGGACTGCTGGATGGCGTTCTGGCCTGGGGGCAGGAGAATAGCCCGGATATGGATGAATTTCGCAAAATGATTCTCGATGCCTATGGTGGAAAAGCCCCCAAAGTCCTTGACCCTTTTGCAGGCGGTGGCGCCATACCGCTCGAAGCCATGCGGTTGGGCTGCGACGTGACCGCAGCGGATCTCAATCCCGTTGCCTGGTTGATTCTCAAATGCACTTTGGACTATCCCAGTTGGTTTGCCGGAAAGAAATGGCCGCTTCCCGATTTTGTGAAAGAGTGGCCGGATTTCATAGAAGACTTGCACATGGGGAAGATCAAAAAAAGAAAAGGCACTGCAACACGGCCTTTCTTTGATCCATCGCAGCCGCAACTGTTTACCATGCCGGATGCCGATCTGGCATGGCATGTGCGGGCCTGGGGCAGATGGGTGCTGGAGCGTGCGCGGGCGGATCTGGCTGCGCGCTATCCCGTCATTGACGGAGAACCAACCGTGGCCTACCTTTGGGCGCGAACCGCGCGAGACAAGATGCCACCTTACGGGCGCATTCCGCTGCTTAAAACATTCTGGTTGTGCAAGAAAAGCGGCCGCCGTAGCGCATTTATGCCGGTTCCCAAGCAAGACGGGACGGGTGTCGATTTCAAATTACTGGATGAACTATTCTTTGCCGGGGGCATGAAGAAGCTTTACGAACAATATCCGCACCTCAAAGCCTGGGACGTGACAGAAGAGAATTTAAATGATTTTCTCAACAAGGGCACGATGAACCGCGCCGGGGTATGGAGTCCCTGCACCGGGAGGCCGGGGATTATTGCGTTGACCATGGATGATTTGCGCCGCCAGGGCCAACAAGGTCTCTTGGGCACGCAGATGACCGTTGTTGTCGTAGAAGCAAAAAAGCCTGGGAAAAAGACGACCTATAAAAAGTATCGGCTGCCCGAAGAAAAAGAGTTGAAGGCGGCGGAAGTGGAAATTGAAGACCTTGACGAGGTTTTCAAAGATATTCCGTTTGGCATCCCTGATGAACCGACACCCACCGGTGGTGGAAGCGGCGCTTCGCGTGCATTCTCTCTGCATAACTATGGCATAAAAAAATGGCGTGAAATGTTCACATCGAGGCAGTTGCTTGCAATGGGTGTGTTCGTCAGACATACAAGGCAAGCGATTGATCAGATTGCGCTTGATAATCGACCTGATGCAAAAGAAAAAGCAGAAGTTATCGGTGCATATCTCGGCATCTTACTTGGGAAGTTCGTTGATTATTTTAGTTCACTCTGCCTCTGGAGTGGATATAACGATGAAGTTCTTCATACGTTTTCCCGTTTCGCTTTTCCCATGAATTGGGATTTTGCCGAGGCGAATCCATTTACGGAATCATCTCGCTTCTATGTTGGCGGTATCGAGATAGCGAGTAAGGTTATTGATCATTTATTGAAGGTTCAAAGATTTGCTTTATCGCCTGACATCATTCGGAAAAGTGCATTATCAGAATCAAGTAGTGTAATAAAAGATATAATCATCACTGATCCACCTTATTATGACGCGATTCCCTATTCTGATTTAATGGACTATTTCTATATCTGGCTCAGACGAACTTATATGGCTTCACCGATAGAAGAAAAAATGAGTTTTATTGAACCCCTTGCGCCTAAATGGGAAAAAGAAAAAGACGATGGTGAATTGATAGACGATGAATTACGGTTTGACGGAGATAGGGAAAAATCAAAACGTAATTATGAAAATGGCATGGCACGGTCATTTAAGAATGCCTTCAATGGTCTTGAAAGTAATGGGCGAATGGTTATCGTTTTCGCCAATAAAAGTGTTGATGCATGGGAAACACTCATTGGTGCTTTGATCAAAGGGGGCGCTATTGTCACGGCAAGTTGGCCAATACAGACGGAACGAACTGGAAGGCTCCGCTCAAACAGTTCAGCCGCCCTTGCCTCTTCCGTCTGGATTGTCTGTCGAAAAAGAGACAAGTTTGCTCAACCGGGTTGGGAAGAAATGGTTCTCGATGACATGCGCAGGAAGCTTTTTGAGCCGCGCGAAGCGTTGGGCAATAAAAACATCCTGCAATACTATTTTGACCTTGGTATCCGGGGGCCGGACTTTATCTGGGCGGCGCTCGGTCCGGCATTGGAAGCATACAGTGCCCATCCCTACGTTAAGAAAACGGCGGGCGGCATCATGGAGGCCTCGGAATTCCTCAAAGAGGTGCGTAGGCTGGTGTTGCAGTTCTCCCTGGGCGAACTGCCGGGTTTCCGGGATATTCAACAGACCACACAGGGGCGTGGTGAAGGCGTTGATCTGGACCCTGTAACGCAATACTATCTTTTACACCGCGCTTATTTCGGCCTTGATCCGGCCCCTGCCGGTGCGTGTATTCTTTACGCCAATGCCTGCGGAAAGAATGAAACGGAATTAAAGATGGTCTGGCACATCATTGAACAAGGCGGAAAATCGAAAAAAGGCCGGCCATCTGCAACCGACGCCAATCCGGAAGATGAAGAAAGCGAAAGCAAGGGCAATGAGTATCGTCTTCTTTCCTGGCGGGAGCGTGTCGGATGCGACGATTTGGGCGAGGCGCGGGGCGGTCTTACGCCGCCGCTCATCGACCGGCTGCATCGCCTGATGTGTCTTTTTGAGAAAAACCGCATCACGGACGTGCAGCAGCTTTTCGACACTTGGGCGCTGGCCAGTGAGAAGGCGTTTGCGCCGCTTTTACAAGCTGTCCGCGAACTGGCCCTGCGCGATAAAGACGACACGGAAAGGCGTATCGCTGAAGCACTGGCCTCGCAGTTGAAAGTGACCAAAAGAACGGTTTTGGAAAATCAAACAGTCACTCATGATATCAACGATTATAAGCAGGAATCATCGCTACAAGGTGAGGAGGATAAGAAATGAACCGTACGTTGATGGGAAACAACCGACTTTTAGTGAGGTGCGCGTATGAGTAAAACTTTTACAATTCAGCCATGGAGCAAAACCTGCATCCTGCGCAAGGAAATCCGGGAACGGAC
>DNYQ01000071.1 GCA_003506745.1 Syntrophaceae bacterium | reverse complement strand
AGGTAATATTCGCGGTGTCATTTGTGGTCAAAAAATTGGAACTTACGTAGGAGAATGATCATGAAAGAGCAGATTTTTTCGAAATTCAAAGATGAGATGGAAAAAACCATATCTTCTCTGGAGAAATCATTCAGCAGAGTAAGAACCGGTCGGGCGTCGGTTTCGCTGCTCGACGGCATCAAGGTGGATTATTATGGAACGCCGACCCCGATTTCCCAGGTGGCCAATCTTTCCGTTCCGGAGAGCCGGCTCATCGTGATCGCGCCCTGGGACGTGACGGCCATCGGAGCAATTGAGAAAGCGATTCAGAAATCCGATCTGGGTTTGATGCCTTCGACCGACGGCAAAGTCATTCGGTTGTCTATCCCGCAACTGACGGAAGAGAGACGCAAGGAACTGGTCAAAGTTGTTAAAAAAATGGCGGAAGAAGGGAAAATCAAGCTGCGCAACGAAAGGCGCGACGCCAATGAAGCCTTGAAAGATTTGAAAAAGAACAATAAAATGGCAGAGGATGAATTGCACGGCGCTCAGGATGAAGTCCAGAAATTAACGGACCGCTATATTGAAAAGACGGACAAGATTCTGGCGGCCAAAGAAAAAGAAATTATGGAGATTTAAATCTGTCAGCCGATAAACATGAACAATGGGGAGTCAAAGCTCCCCATTTGTTTTTAAAGGACAAATCAAGTTCAGATGCCTGAGATTGATCAAAATAACCTGCCCCGGCATATAGCGATTATTATGGACGGCAACGGGCGGTGGGCCAAGCAGCACGCCATGGGGCGGATCCGGGGGCATAAAAAAGGCGCTCAGGCCGTCCGGACGACGGTTACGGCGTGCCGTGAACTGGGGATTTCCTATCTTACCCTGTTTGCTTTTTCCTCCGAAAACTGGGGCAGGCCCAGCGATGAAATCAACGCCCTGATGTCGCTGATGGAGGATTACCTGGATCAAGAAGCTTCAACCATGCAAAAGCAGGAAATCAAGCTGACCACCATCGGGGATATCGACCGCTTGTATTCGCCCGTGCAAAAGAAGCTTCTGGACGTAAAAAAACTGACCGAACACAATGACAAGATGGTATTGAATCTGGCGCTAAGCTACGGCGGCCGCGATGAGATGATTGCCGCCGTTAAAAAAATGATTTCGGACCACGCTGACGGTAAACTGAAAATGGATGACATCAATCAGGACCTTGTCAGCCGTTACTTATATACCGGCGGCATGCCCGATCCCGATTTGTTAATCCGGACCAGCGGAGAATACCGGATCAGCAACTTTCTTTTATGGCAACTTGCCTATGCAGAATTATATTTTACGGACGTTTTGTGGCCGGATTTCAAGAAAGACGATTTGTTCAGGGCGATAGCCGTTTACCAGAGCAGGGAAAGACGTTTCGGATTAACCGGCGAGCAAATATCCACCCGATAATATTTTATCCGGAAGGTGAAACATGGCGATCAAGAACTCCAATCTGCAGCGATGGCTGACCGGCCTTGTTTTAGCCGCCGTATTGCTCCTGATCATTTTCTGGGGGGATCTGGAATTATTAACCGTCGTCATTACGCTGGTCATTGTTGTCGGCATGTGGGAATACAATGGCATTGTGTTCGGACAGGGTTTCCTTAAAGAAAAAACGGAAAGTCTGATCTTTGCCGTTTTGATTCCCTGTGTTGTGTTTTTCGGCGACACCCGGTGGATTGCCGCCACTCTGACGTTTGCGATGATGATTGTTTTTATGGTTTTTCTCTGGCGCGTCAAGGAAAGCACTTTTGATGTGTCCTCCGTGATGAAAGTCATGTTCGGCTTGATCTATATTCCGCTGCTCACATCGCACTTCATCCTGCTTCGCAAGCTCGACCAAGGCGTTTACTGGGTCCTGCTTGTGCTGGTGATCGGCATTATCGGCGATACGGTGGCGTTGTATGTGGGTAAATCTCTGGGCAAAAGAAAACTGCTGGCCCTGGTCAGTCCTGGTAAAACCGTGGAGGGCACCATCGGGCTTGTCGGGGGCGCCACGATAGCCGCCTGTGTGTTTGGTTACTTTCTGCTGCCGCAGTTTTGTGTCGTCCATTTTCTGGTTCTCGGTTTTGCGGGCAGTATCATCGGCCAGCTGGGTGATCTTTGTGAATCCGTCATCAAAAGGAATTACGGCAAAAAAGACGCCAGTGCGCTGCTGCCCGGGCACGGCGGGTTGATGGACCGGATGGACAGCCTGATTTTTGCGGCTCCCTTTGTTTATTACTACCGCATCTTTGTGATGGGCTGATGAAAAAAATAACGATCCTGGGCTCAACCGGTTCCATCGGCGTCAGTGCGCTGGATGTTCTGGAAAAGAATCCGCGGAAATTCAGGGTGGCGGCTCTTGCCGCGGGTCATAATGTTGTGCTTCTGGCCAGACAGATTTTAAAATTCCGTCCGGCGGTGGTTTCCGTTCGAACCAGGCAAGATGCCCGCCGTCTTTGTGACATGCTGGGGTCGAAGCATCAGATTCCCGTTCTTTATGATGAAGCGGGGGCTGAGGAAGTTGCCGCGTACCCCGGGGCCGATATGGTGCTTTCAGCCATTTCCGGCGCGGCGGGCCTGAAGCCGACCATGGCGGCGATGGAAGCGGGTAAGGATATTGCCCTGGCGAACAAGGAAACGATGGTGATTGCCGGGCCTTTGGTAACGAAAAAGGCCAGACAAAAAAAAATTGCCATTCTTCCCGTGGACAGTGAGCACAGCGCCATCTTTCAATGCNNTGATGAATAAAGGCCTGGAAGTTATCGAGGCAAAATGGTTGTTTGATCTGGACATCGGCCGTATTGATGTTTTAATTCACCCGCAGAGTGTCGTTCATTCGCTTGTCGAGTTTCTGGACGGATCAGTGCTGGCGCAGTTGGGCATTGCCGACATGAGAATACCGATTGCCTATGCGCTGGCCTATCCCCGGCGGTTGGCCAATGATCTGCCCGGGCTAAATCTGGCCAAGGCCGATCCGCTGGCGTTTCTTAAACCGGATATGAAGAAGTTTCGCTGCCTTGCCCTGGCTTATGAGGCGGGGCGCATAGGGGGCACGGCTCCCGTGGTCTTAAACGCGGCCAATGAGGTTGCCGTGGCCGCTTTTGTTGAAAATAAAATTTGCTTTAATGACCTTCCGAAAGTAATAGAAAAGGTGCTGAACAGGCATCATGCACAAAAGAATCCATCTCTGGAAGATATTCTGGGTGTTGACGGGGAGTCCAGAATTCAGGCCCGGAGTGTTTTGCGGAAGTTGAAGAAAGGAACATAGCTTGGTTACTTTAATTTCATTCATCGTTTTGCTGGGTGTTTTGATTTTTGTCCATGAACTGGGCCATTTTCTGGCTGCGCGCGCAGGGAATGTGGGGGTTACGAAATTCTCGCTGGGATTCGGGCCGAAAATCATCGGGAAAAAAATCGGGGAAACGGAATATGTCCTTTCCTGGATTCCGCTGGGCGGATTTGTCAAATTGCTGGGAGAATCCGGAACGGAAGAACTGCCGCCGGAGGATGAAAAAAGATCGTTTTACAGGCAGCCGACCTGGAAGCGTCTGCTCATCGTGCTGGCCGGCCCGGTCTTTAACTTTCTTCTGGCTGTTGTTATTTTCATGATGGTTTACCTGTATGGCATTCCCAATCTCATTCCGGTTATCGGCCAGATGTCGCCGGATTCCGCCGCTGCATCGGCGGGCATTGTTGCCGGTGATAAAATTTTATCGCTCAATGGTGAGAAAATAACGTATTGGGACGAAATAAAACCGATTATCACAAAATCCAAAGGCGATGAC
>DNYQ01000212.1 GCA_003506745.1 Syntrophaceae bacterium | reverse complement strand
TTCTTATCGGAAAATATGAAGCTGTAGGATTGCCGGCCGATAACCTGGTGGGCAAAATCAATATCATAGGTGATCTTAAATTCATCGGACGGCAGGAGCATGGCGCTTGCCTCTCCATCTTTTATGGAAACCGGTTTTTTAATCACCAGCATTTTTTTGAATTTACCCTGTGGCCGTGTGCCCACCTGCTTGAGCATATTGACAAACGGAAGGGAACTGCCGTCCATGATGGGCACTTCAAAAGAATCGATTTCCACAACGGCATTATCCAGCCCCATACCGCTGAAAGCCGACATGAGATGCTCCACCGTGGAGACGGTAACGCCGTCATATCCAATCGTTGTGGCCAGTGTTGTATCACAAACCATCTTAAAATCGGCCGCAATCGGTTTGGCATCCGGCAGATCCTTTCGGACGAAAAAAATGCCGTTATCCGCCGGAGCCGGTTTGATTTTCATATTGACCTTGCGGCCCGTGTGCAAACCGATACTTGAGCAAAATATTTCTTTTTTCAACGTACGCTGTAGATGCATTATTCAACCTTTTTTCAAACTGGATTTCAATTCAGCAATAAACATACCAATTTGAAACCAAGGCGCATAATACAACAACATTTTGTTTTTATTGTTGTTTAGAGATATTCTTCAAGACAGATACCCGACTTCTTCGTCTTTTTGTGGCCAAAACAACACACTTGGCCGCCATAGAGGCCACGGATCATAAGACAAAGATTTACTTACAGAATCTTTCTTTTTCGCTGTAAATACAACCGCAATAGGGCTGGCGATACATCCCCAGCTCACGCGAAATTTTTACGCCTTCATTCCAGCCGATGCGAAAATCCTCATAATGGAAATGGATCCCTGTCTGCCAGCTCAATGTCTCACCGATCTGCCGGATCAGATCATGTTTCTGGAACCGGCTATAGAGCAGTGTAGAGGTAAAGGCGTCATAATTTTCTTTCTTCGCCAGATCGGCCGTAAACTTTAAGCGGTTCGTCAGGCAGTAAACGCAACGTTCTTGTGGTCTGGCCGCCACCTGACTCAGAAATTCTTCCAGCGGATAACCTTCCGGATAAATCACGTTCAGAAGAATTTTCTGGGCGTAGTCCTGAAGCGTTTGCCGGCGTCGCGAAAACTCCAGATAGGGATGGATGTTGGGGTTGTAAAATAAACCGGTGACATCATGACCGTGGATTCTCAACGCCTTGAGCGGATGAATCGTGCAGGGTCCGCAGCAGATATGCATGAGCATCTTCATGGAATCCATTCACCCCGGAAATCAAACACCTCGCAACAAGCTGTCGAGGCGTGAAATGAACGTCATCATATCGCAGCAAGCTTAAGGAGGATGAACGCTCGTCCCGCCAGAGCGGGATTAAAACAGTTCCTTCTGGGCGCCCGACGCTTTCCGGCCGAAATGCTCATAGGCTTTGGAACACGCCATACGGCCGCGCGCTGTTCTTTGCAGATACCCTTCCTGAATCAGGTAGGGTTCATACACATCTTCAATGGTCACTTTCTCTTCGCCGATCGCCGCCGCGAGACTCTCCACACCCACCGGACCGCCGCCGAATTTGTCCATCAACGCCAGAAGCAGTTTGCGGTCCATCTGATCAAAACCCTTTTGATCGACTTCAAAGGCCTCCAGCGCTTCACGGGCGATTTTCCCGTCAATGGTCCCGTCGCCTTTTACTTCCGCGTAGTCACGGACACGCTTGAGCAGCCGGTTGGCAATCCTGGGCGTACCGCGCGCCCGCGAGGCCAGCTCTTCCGAGCCGGTGCCCGTCAGCTTGACGTTCAAAATAGTCGCAGACCGCCGGATGATAACAGCCAGCTCCCTGGGGGTATAGAATTCAAGGCGAAAATGCATCCCGAAACGGTCGCGCAGCGGAGAGGTCAGAGACCCGGCGCGCGTGGTCGCTCCCACCAGCGTGAATTTGGGAATATCGAGTTTCATCGACCGGGCCGACGGCCCCTGTCCGATTAAGATATCGATGTGAAAATCCTCCATGGCCGGATAGAGAATTTCCTCCACCACATGAGAGAGCCGGTGGATTTCATCAATAAACAACACTTCATGCTCGTGCATGTTCGTCAGAATCGCCGCCAGATCTCCCGGGCGCTCAATCACCGGTCCGGAGGTCACCTTAATATCCACATCCAGTTCCCGGGCAATGATATAGGCCAGCGTGGTTTTACCCAGACCCGGCGGGCCGTACAAGAGCACATGATCGAGCGACTCACGCCGCTTTTTGGCCGCTTCGATAAAAATCGACAGGTTGCTCTTTACCTTGTCCTGGCCGATGTAATCGGCAAGCTTCGGAGGGCGCAGCGTGTTTTCCAGAGAGCCTTCATCGTTGGCGCAGACCGGATTGATTAAGGGATTTTTCAAATGGGTTTCCATAAATTTCTACCTGATCCGGCCGGTTTCAGCCGGCAAGAATTTTCAAGGCTTTTTTCAAAAGCTGGTCCATCGCCGACTCTTCCTGGGTATCCCGCGCTACCTTATCGACGGCATCCCGGGCCGCATTGGCTTTATACCCCAAATTAACCAGTGCGGAAAGCACATCTTCCCGGATAGACTCGCTGAGCTTTCGTTTAGCATCGGTTGCCGGAATCCGATCCGCCGCCATTTTCTTGATGGCTTTATCCTTGAGTTCCAAAATCAGACGCTCGGCCATTTTCCTGCCGATGCCGGGAATGGTGATCAATTTAGCCAGGTGGCCTCCGGAAATCGCCTCGAGCAGTTCGGCGGATGAAATACCGGAAAGAATATTCATCGCGACTTTCGGCCCGATGCCGCTCACGGAAATCATCATCTGAAAAAGCTCACGCTCCTCACGCGTGTAAAAGCCGAACAGATGGATTGCATCTTCTTTAACGGACGTATGGATATGAAGGGTAATTGTTTGACCCGCTTCCGGAAGCTCATAGAAAGTCGTCAGGGGAATGAAAACACGATAACCGACGCCCTGCGTCTCCACCACAAGATGAGAAATCCCCTTGTAAGCAATTTTACCGGACAGCAGAGCGATCATATCAGACAGGCTGCTCCTTCATAAAATTGGCCTGGCAGACGGCGACAGCCAGCGCATCCGCCGCATCCGCCGGCGGCAGGGAATCCAATTTCAAAATCGCCTTCACCATCATCTGCACCTGACGCTTTTCCGCCCGGCCGTAACCGACCACCGCCTTTTTCACTTCCAGCGGCGAATATTCGAAAACCGGAATGCCAAGGTCCGCGCAGGTAAAGATCACCACGCCCCGGACCTGGGCCTGCCGAATCAGACTGCGGACATTTTTCCCGTAGAAAATATTTTCCAAAGCAACCGCCTGCGGGCCGGTTTCGGCAATGACCGCGCAGAGCTGTGAATAGAGACAAATTAATACTTGAGACAACAGGGAATCTTTCGGAGGCTTGATTTCACCATGCAGAACATGACGAAGATAATTGCCGTTTTTATCAATCACGCCGTAACCGGTAATGATGCTTCCGGGATCGATGCCTAAGATTCGCAAATTATACGCTTTCGTCAAATATTCCTGTTCACTGCCCCGAGCAAAGGATATTGGGGCGACACACTCCTTTTAACTCAACTTTTCCATGACATCTTCGTCAATGTCAAAATTGGAGTAAACATTCTGCACGTCATCGTTGTCTTCCAGCTTCTCCATCAATTTCAGCATCGACTCTGCCTTGCCCGCTTCCAGCTTCACCGTATTGGAAGGTATCTTGCTGATGGACGCTTCCAGATGCTTGATGCCTTTGGCGTCGATGGCCTTTTTCACGACCTCGAAAGCCGCCGGTTCCGTGATCACTTCAAACTCATTGCCTTCCGCCTTGACATCTTCCGCGCCGGCCTCCAGCGCCAACTCCATCAACTCGTCTTCGCCGATCTGCTTTTTATCAATCACGATACTCCCTTTTTTTGAGAATATCCAGGACACACAGCCGTTTTCACCCAGATTGCCGCCATGTTTGGAGAAGATGTGACGGATCTCCGCGACGGTTCTGTTTTTATTATCCGTCATGACATCGACGATAACGGCCGCGCCACCCGGGCCATAGCCTTCATAAGTGATTTCTTCGTAAGCCGCCGCGCCATCTCCGCCGCCGGTGCCTTTTTTGATGGCCCGGTCGATATTATCCTTGGGCATGTTTTCTTCCTTGGCTGCCATCACCGCCTGCCTTAAGCGGGAATTGCCTTCAATGTCGCCGCCGCCCAGACGCGCCGCCAGGGTGATTTCCTTGATAATTTTGGTAAATATTTTACCTCGTTTGGCGTCAATCGCCCCTTTTTTCCTTTTGATGGTGCTCCATTTGGAATGGCCCGACATATTTTTTACTCCTGAAAAAANNCTCTCTTCCCGGCATGGACCCTGTCGTATCGCTCGATCGTTCAGTTTTCAAGGCATAACCGGAACCAATAAAGCAGCCAGGCTCAAGGGAATATCAGGGCGATCCGTCAGCCTGAAACCGGCTTTTTGGGCCATGGTGATCGCCGTCTCAAACTGCGCCCGGGAAACATGCATTTTTGGTTCCACCAGAAGAAATCGGCCGTCGCTTTTCAAAACCCCTTGCAGTTGCGCAAAGAATCTTTGCTGATCCGGCACTTCATGTGCCATCCAGAAAGCCAGAATGAAATCCACCGGCTCTCCCGAGTAGATTTCATCGGGCCGGGACCGATAAA
>DNYQ01000119.1:912-5616 GCA_003506745.1 Syntrophaceae bacterium | reverse complement strand
CCGGTATCCGTCCATCCCCGCTCCCGGTAATAAATACGGATTAATTGCCGCACGTTAGAGCAATCAATATAAAAAATCAATCATAAAAAGACATTGAACAATAATTGTTAATGCGCGGCCGTCATGCTATAGGTCGATCATAAACCGACGCACGGAACAGGGGGAATTGCCCTCCTTCGTTCCGTATTTTGCTCATGTATTCGTCCGATAAGAAAAGGGATTCACGGTGGAAAAATTTACCCTGCTTCAGAACGTCCTGCTGGGATTGACGCTGGCCGCACCCATCGGACCGGTCAACGTCGAGATCATCAAACGCGGTTTGAATGCCGGCTTCCGGCAGGCATTTCTCACCGGCACGGGCGCCATGTGCGCCGACGCCACTTACCTGACTTTAATTTTCTTCGGGCTGACCGCCTTTTTAAAAAATGCCTTCATCGCCGGCTTTCTGGGGATCACCGGAAGCTTTATCCTGATCTATCTCGGCGCCATGAGCATCCGGGAATATTTCAAAAAAGAAAACGCACCGGCCGTTGGGGTGAGACGTGTCTTCAAATATTCATTTGTCGCCGGCTACGCCCTGGCCATTTCCAGCCCGATGACGATTGTCTGGTGGACCGGCGTTTTCGGCGCGCTGATGGCGTCGCAGGGGCCGGTTAAAACCAGTTTCTCTGCGTTTTTGTCCTGCCTGTCGATTTTACTGGGCTGCTTTCTGTGGGTATTCTCGCTGGCCGTTGCCCTGCACTGGGGAAAGAAAATCATCAACGAACAAATCACCCGGCTGATCTCCATGATCGCCGGCATGTTCCTGGTGGGATTCGGCCTTTATTTTCTGTATCGATCACTCACCATCATTCAAACGTGAAAAGCGTAAACGGCGAATAAAGCTCGGAACGGTCGGCGCCCCATTCATTCCGGTCAATGTAACCGTTTTTATTCTTATCGATGGAAGAAAATCTTTTCTTCGCGGCCTGCTCATACTCGCTTTTAAGGATCCTGCCGTCCTTGTCCGCGTCGGCTTCACGGATAGTTTTTTCAGCGTCAATTTTTTCGTTGGACTTGATTTCTTCCTTGGTCAGAACACCATCGTGGTTTTTATCCAGTTTGGAAAAGTGGCCATTCACTGCATTCATGTACTCCTTTTTGCTGACTTTTCCGTCTTTGTTTTTGTCCAGCTTCGGTAAAATCTCTTCCGCGGCAAAAACCAATGAAACGGCAAAAAGTATCATCACTATCACTGCAAGTATTTTCTTCATCATTAACTTTTTTCCCTCACTATTTATATGGGTTCGCATTTCCAAACGGGCTGCTTTTCAGATGACGCCTTAAAATGCGCCGGAGGCAAGGCGCGCGAGTATCGTGGAGTGAGACCTACTTTTTCGTAGGTCGCAGCGACGCGAACGGAGCGCAACGCAGCATATGGACATTTTTAGGCGTCACCAAAAGTCGCGCGGCAGTTCTTCCAATTGGGCCAGCGAAAAAACCGGGCCGTCCGAACAGACATACTTATAACCGACGTTGCAGCGTCCGCATTTGCCGATGCCGCATTTCATGCGCATTTCCAGCGACGTCAGAATGTTTTCCTTGGAAAAACCCAGCTCGAAAAACACCGGCAGCGTAAATTTGATCATCACGGGCGGACCGCAAATGACGGCCACGGTATTGTTCGGAGACGGCGCTACTTCCTTGCAGACGGCGGGCACAAATCCCTGCCGTCCTTTCCAGGTTTCATCGCCTTTATCCACGGTAATGACGGTTTTAATGTCGTCTCTTTTTCCCCATCCGGCCAGTTCATCCTTATACAAAAGCAGGCCGGGGGTTCTGGCGCCATAAATAACGGTGATATCGCCGAAACGCGAACGGTTATCCTGGTGCAGCATGTAGTTGATGAGCGATCTCAGGGTTGTAAAAGCAAATCCGCCCCCCACCACGACGATATTTTTTTTCTCCAGAAATTCAACCGGCCAGGAGTGGCCCAAAGGCCCGCGCAAACCTATTTTGCCGCCCTCGTCCATATCATGCAGCGCGGCGGTGACCAGTCCCGGCAAAATCGTTCCGGCTCTCTGAACCGTAAACTCTACATAACCCGGCTCCGTGGGCGAGGAGGCAATGCCGATGGGCGATTCACCCTTGCCGTAAATGGACAGCTCGGCAAACTGGCCGGGCAGATATTTAAAGTTTTCCCCGTCTTCCTTATTGAGGAAGGTGAAACGGAAAGTTTTGATGTCGTGCGTATCCACTTCGTCAATAATTTTGGATATCTCAACCGGCATGGGAATATAGGGATTGTTTGAACTCATATTTTTCCTCTAATCTTTTATTCTCGCTCTCTTCTGATGCATCATCAGGCTTTGACGGCCTCTTCCACAATGGAGAAGATGTCGATGTTCACCGGACAGTAGCGTGTGCAGCGGCCGCAGCCCACACAGGAAATCACGCCGTATTTCCGGACATGATAGGAATACTTGTGACACACTTTTTGTCTTAAACGCTGATACACTTTCGTCCGCGGATTATGGCCGCTGGCCTCCAGCGTGAAATCCGTAAACATGCAGGCATCCCAGACCCGGCGACGGGTTCCCCGGCTGAAAAGCGTTTCATCGCAGATGTCAAAGCAATAGCAGGTCGGACACACAAAGGTGCACGCGCCGCAGCTCAGACAGGCATGGGACATCTTTTCCCAGAAATCGGTGTTATGAAAAAGATCTTCAAACTTCTTTGCCGTCGCCCTGGCGTCCACGCACGTAGAGCGCGTCTTGAAATTCCGCCCCGCGGCAACGGTGTCGTCAAAATATTTTTCATCATCGGCCGAGGCCTCGGATGGGATGTTCAGTCCGGTCAGCAGTTTTTCTCCCCTGGGCGTTATGGCTTTCATGAGCAGATCGTTGTCTTTTTTCACCATGAAGATATCACTGCCTTCGGGATCAGCCGCGCCGATACCCAGCGTCTGATAGAATTCCTCCGCTTCGGCAGGCTTGTCCAGATCAAAGGCATAACCGAAAACAGTGGTCGCTTCTCTTCTTTTTTGCCAGTAGGGATCCACGAGACCGGTGCCCGAAAAGTGGATATCCATGATCTCAAAACTCTTTACATCGCAGGGGCGAACACCAAAGAGAAAAGCCGGTTTGATATTCAGTTCAACGGGTGTGGCCTCCAGGATGGATTTCCCCGTCTGATACCGGACAAAATCCTCCGTCTGAGGGAAAAAAGCAGACTTCGGGCTGATGATGGTATTGTGAAAATTCAGATCCACCTGCTTCGCGTCGGAAATCTCCCGGAAATTGAAACCGGCGTCTTCCTTCACGGGCGCAATGAGCGTCCCTTTCTCCATCAGCGCGGCTGCCAACTCGGTTGCTTTATTGATTGCTGTTTTCTTCAACACCACGGAACTCCTTACTCCAAAATTTTATCGGAATCGTCCACCCGGAAATTCACCAGCACGGGCTTGTCTTCAACGCTCATGCCCGCGGCCTGGCCGAACATATCCTCACAGTCTTTGGCCACTTTCTTGTGGAACAGGTACAAAGGAATGTTCACGGGGCAGGCGCGCGAACATTCGCCGCAATCGATGCACCGGCCGGCCAGATGATGAAACCGGGTCAGATGATACATCAGGTTGCCTGCGGACTCGGGCGATTTTTCGCCCCACTTAGGTTTGTTCTGATCGATAAAGCACGGATCGCAATAGCACATCGGACAGGCCTTGCGGCAGGCATAGCAACGGATGCACTTATCCAATTCCTTTTTCCAGAACGCAAAGCGCGCTTCTTTGTCCATGGCTTCATACTGCGCCAGAACATCATAGGGCGAAACGACGGGTTGCCCGTGCACCTCCTCGCCCAGCAGAACATCATACAATACCGGGTTATACAGGCCGCAGGTTGTTTTGCTGTCGATGGTTTCCCCCGTTTTGGGATTTTTCATGCCGTAGGCCGGAATGCCGAGAAGCACCAGGTCTTCGCGCTTCACTTTTTCTTCCTGGATGAGCTGAATCACCGCGCGGCTGTCCGCGGCTTTGACGGCAACAGCCATTTTGGTTCCCGCCGGATAACGGACCATATACCGCGCCATGTTGTGGGTGCAGAATTCATTGAAAACAATGTTGTCCGCATCGGACGGGCGCCTGGCGACGTAAGGCATCGGGTGCTTTTCATCATAGCCTTTGCCGTAGGCCAGCACCAAACTCACTTTGCCTGTTTCCAGAAGCCCCTTGGCCTCCGTTTTTAACTTATCTTCAATTTGCTTAAAGCTGATGGCCATATCCTCTCCCAACGCTACTGTGAAATCTTGAACTGGGTCTGGGGTCCCAGGTTTTTAATCTGCTTGGTAAATTCGGTCACGACTTCGGCAAACTTGTTGCCTTCGGACGCCGAAATCCATTCCACACGGAATCTCCCCGGTTCCATCCCCGAAAACTCCAGAATTTTTTTAGTAACGGCCAGCCGTCTTCGGGCATACAGATTACCCGTATTGTAATGGCAATCACCGGGATGGCAGCCGCCAACCAGGACACCGTCCGCGCCCAGCTGAAACGCCCGGAATATAAATGAGGGATTGATCCGGCTGGAACACATCACCCGGACCACCCGCAGATTCTGCGGATACTGCAAGCGGGTTGTTCCGGCCAGATCCGCGCCGGTATAGGTGCACCAGTTGCAGGCAATGCCCAATATCTTCGGTTCAAATGACATGAATTATTTCCTTTCT
>DNYQ01000119.1:0-905 GCA_003506745.1 Syntrophaceae bacterium | reverse complement strand
GCCTCGTTGATTTCCGAAACGCGTTTCTCGGCATTATAGGACGGCGCGCTGTAGGGGCAGACACGCACACAGTTCTGGCACCCGCAGCAGGAAGCGGGGTTCACCATCGCCGTGGTCGCCTCCAGTTCCATCTTGTCCTTCACGACAATCGTCAAAGCTTCCGCCGCCGCGCCGTTGGCCTGCGCCACGGTATCGGGAATATCTTTCGGGCTCTGGCAAACACCGGCGATGAAAATGCCCTCCGACATGGTGGAAAGCGGCGCCAGCTTCGGATGGCGTTCCATGAAGAAGCCATATTTGTCCGTGCTCAAGTTAAAGAGCCTTGCGATATCTTTAAAATCCGCGCGCGGTTTCATGGCCGGTGAAAGAACGACCATATCCACGGGCAGTTTGATGAATTTCCCCGTGATGGTGTCTTCCGCTTCAACCATCAAACGGCCCGGTTCATCGGCGCTTTCGGCCACGCGCGCCCCTTTGCCGCGGATAAATTTCACATCTTCTTCGATGATGCGGTTGTAAAATTCCTCATAGCCTTTGCCGGCGGCGCGCATGTCAATGTAAAACTGATAAACATCGGCGGAGGTCTTTTCCTTAAACAGGTGCGCAAATTTGAGCGAATACATGCAGCATACGCGGCTGCAATGCTCATAATTATTTTTATCGCGGCTGCCGATGCAATGGAAAATAGCGATGGNNTCATAGCCGGTCGCCACAATGACCGCTCCGACCTTCACCGTGGTAAAGGTATCCTGCTCACCGAAATCGATGGCTTTTTGTTCGCAGACTTTTTCGCACAGGCGGCACTTGCCTTTTTTGAAAAATGTGCAGGCGTCGCGGTCGATGATTGGTTTTTGCGGAACGGCCTGTGGGAACGGAATATAAATGGCCTTTCTTTTCACCAGACC
>DNYQ01000278.1 GCA_003506745.1 Syntrophaceae bacterium | reverse complement strand
TGTTTGACGACGCTCATGGCGGTGGCAATCAGCGAGGAGATGTCACCGAAATTGGCCGGCAGAATAAGCGTGTTGCCCTGCTTGGCCAGATGGCCGAACTGTTCCACGAGTTTTTCCGCCACGCGCAGCTGCACCGCTTCCATGCCGCCTTCGGTCTGTACCGCGCCGGCCACCGCTTTCAGACCGTCCGCCGTGGCGGAGGCGATCGCGCGGATGGCTTCCGCCTGACCGGTCGCTTCATTGATTTGCTTCTGGCGCACGGCTTCCGATTCCAGTACGACTTTCTGTTTCTGTCCCTCGGCCACATTGACGGCCGACTGCTTTTCACCTTCCGATTGAAGAATCACCGCCCGTTTCTCCCGTTCGGCCTGCATCTGTTTTTCCATGGCATTCAGGACATTTTCCGGAGGCCGGATGTTTTTGATTTCGTAACGCAGGATTTTAACGCCCCAGGTTCTGGAGGCATCATTGATGGCGCTGACAATTGCGGAATTAATGGTGGTTCGTTCTTCGAAGGTTTTATCCAGATCGATCTTGCCGACTTCGCTTCTCATGGTGGTCTGTGCCAGTTGGATGATTGAGAACATGTAATTGCTGATGCCGTAAGACGCCATTTGCGGATCGAAGACCTGAATAAAAATGACGCCGTCCACGCCGACCTGGACGTTGTCGCGTGTGATGCAAATCTGCTCAGGAATGTCCATGGCCTGTTCTTTGAGCGTATGCACGTAAGCCTTCCGGTCAATGAACGGAATGATGTAACTGATGCCGGCGTTAAGTACGCGGTCAAACTTCCCCAGCCTTTCAACGACGTAGGCGCTTTGCTGCGGGACGATGCAAACTCCCTTGGCGATGATAATCACGGCCAGTAATGCTACAACAATCAAAACAATTTCCATGAACCTTCCTCCTCATTAGTTTATTCGACAGGTTTAACCTTAACGCGAATGCCTTCAATGGATTCAATCTGCACGATTGCGCCTTCCGGAATCGTTTGCGCCGCGTCGGAAAAAGCAATCCAATCCGACCCGCGATATTGGATCGCTCCCTCGCCGCCGGCCGGTATGGGCTTGATCACGGGGACCTTTTGCCCCGCATAATCCGGCGGTAAATCGGCCTGTCCCGCAAAAAGTTTTCTGGCCGTTTTCCTGAGCAGAAACAACAGCAAAAGAGAAGACACGGTAAAGACAATCAATTGACTGCTGAAGGAAGGCGTGATGCTAAGCCAGGTGGTCAGCGCGACAATGAGCGCGCCCAGGCCGATAAAGCACAGGATAAAACTGACCGTCGCCAGTTCCGCAATCAAAAGCACAAGTCCGACGACCGCCCAGACCAGCGCAGGTGAAAATGACCAATCCAGCATAACTTTAACCCTTCCCGCGGGTTTGACCTCCCGCCTGGTTTTCGTGGATACGGATCAGGTGGAGCGGGTGGAAGTATAGGAAGAATAAAGACGGGAGTCAACAAGATATTGAGACAAGATGGGGGCAAGGGTTGACTATCCGATTTCCATATGCTAACGGTCTAGGCCCTGTTTCAATAAAAAATCAGAGGAAAGTGAAAAATGATCATGACAAGCGCGGCCAGACTGATCCGTCGGATGAGAGCCGAAGGGCGTCTGTCCATGACGGAGGCTGAATCCAAGAAGCTGCTCGCCGCCTACGGCGTGCCGGTGGTAAAAGATAAGGTTGCAGGGACGATCAGAGACGCGGTTTTGCAGGCGCAAAAAATCGGCTTTCCGGTTGTGGCCAAGGGATACGGGGCAAAGCTCACACACAAAACCGAACGTGGTCTGGTGAAAATCAATCTGAAATCCGCCGGAGAAATCCGCGAGGCGTATCAAGCCATTAAAAAGTCGGCAGGCGACGACTGGGAAGGTTGTCTTCTTTCCCCTTTTATTTCAGGCAGCCGGGAATTTGTCGCGGGGCTTTTCCGGGACGTCCAGTTTGGTCCGGTTGTGATGTTCGGTCTGGGCGGCATTTTTACCGAGGCGCTGGCTGATACGGCTTTCCGCATCGCCCCGTTTGATAAAAAAGAAGCGCTCAGGATGATTCAGGAAATTTCATCCCGGAAGCTTTTGGGAAATTTTCGAGGCGAAGCGCCCGCCGATCTGGACAGGCTGGCGGATGTTCTGGTGGGTCTGGCCAATCTGGGCCTCGAACAGCCCGATATTCGGGAAGTCGACATCAATCCGCTGATTGTTACTCCGAAGGGAAACGTTGTGGCGGTGGATGCGCTGGTTGTTTTGGACGAAAGCGAAACGCCGGCCGCGGGCGAATGCGTGGGCGAAAAAGAGAAGCGCAGGCGGTCCGCGGAAATCCGCGCCGCCCTCGATGTCATGGCCAATGCCAAGTCCGTTGCCGTGGTCGGCGCCACCCGCCCGGAGGCGAGTGGATTTTCCGGGATGTTCGGCTGCATGAGAAATTTCGGTTATCAGGGAAGGCTGTATCCCGTCAATCCGAAACTGAATGAAATCGACGGTTTAAAGGCGTACCCCAACCTGTCATCGCTCCCGGAAACGGTTGATCTGGTCATCATTTCCATTCCCGGGTCGCGGGTTGCGGAGATTCTGAAAGAATGTATCGCCACGGGTAACAAGAACATCCATATTTTCAGTTCCGGTTTCAAGGAAACAGGTGAAGCGGAAGGCATCAGACTCCAGCAGGAAATTGAAACCATTGCCCGTGAAGGCGGCCTGTGCGTCATCGGACCGAATTGCATGGGATTCTATGTTCCGAAAAACCGGATGCTGACCTGGGAAAATGCCTCCGACAAAAGCGGACCGGTTTCCTTGATCAGCCAGAGCGGCGGCAATGCCCAGGATTTTTCAAATTATCTGACGGATCATTATAAAATTTATTTCAGCAAATCCATCAGTTACGGCAATGCCCTGACGCTCGACAGCACGGATTTTCTGGATTATCTGGCCCATGATGAGGACACGAAGATCATTACCATGTATCTGGAAGGCGTGAAGGACGGACGGCTCCTGCTGGATCGCGTGAAGAAAATCAATCGCGAAAAGCCCGTAATCATTTATAAAAGCGGGCTCACGGAATCGGGATCCCGGGCGGTGGCTTCGCATACCGGCTCTCTGGCCGGCGGGGAGAAAATATGGACGGCTTTTTTCCGGCAGACGGGCGCCACGCAGGTAGATTCTCTGGAAGAAATGGCTGATGTTGTTCAGGCGTTTCATCGTCTGGGAAAAATCCGCGGGAGGAAAACAAACGTTCTCGGATTCGGCGGGGGCATAGGCGTCTCTGTCGCGGACAGTTGTGCCAGAGCAGGTCTGGTACTTCCCGCTCTTTCAGAGGGCCTGACCCATAAATTGAGAAAATTGATTCCTCCTGCCGGCGCCATGATCCGCAATCCGATTGATGCCACCATCGCCTTTGTCAATCTGCCTTTGATGAATGAAGTGCTTGATCTTGTCGCACAAAGCGGCGAAATTGATAATTTTATCATTTCCGTTCCTCTTGACTGGCTGTTCATGTTCAACAAGTTGTCGGGAGGGGCTTGCATTGAGACCATCGCCTCTTACCTGGCGACGGAAGGGCAAAAACACGCACATGGAAAACCTATGGTCGTGGTCTGGCGTCAATATGAGGCGCGAGCGGAAATCCGGAAGTGGATTCCCGTCTTCGAAAACATTTTGATGTCGGCCGGTATCCCGGTTTACGAAGAGCTCCCCAAGGCGGTCCGCGCACT
>DNYQ01000300.1 GCA_003506745.1 Syntrophaceae bacterium | reverse complement strand
AGACGGCATACGAGATCAGCCTCGGTCTCGTGGGCTCGGAGATGTGTATAAGAGACAGGCTAAGCTGTTGATGACCGTCGCCAGCATCCCCATATAATCGGCGGTGGTTCTGTCCATCCCTTTCGCACTGGCTTCGATACCGCGGAAAATGTTCCCTCCCCCGATAACAATGCCGATCTGGATTTTCAGATCAGACAGAGACTTGATTTCATCGGCGATATAATTCGCCACGTCCGGATCAACGCCGGTGGATTGCTTACCTAAAAGAGCCTCTCCACTGAGCTTTAAAAGGATTCTTTTGTATGCGGCCTTTTTCTTTTCGCTCATTATTGCTTGATTTCCTCGCCAAGCTGGAAGCGGGCAAAACGGCGAAGAACAATATTTTCGCCTGTTTTGGCAATCATATTGCTGATCAGCGTTCCAACGGTGATATCCTGATTCTTGACAAATTTCTGTTCGACCAGACAGACATCTTCGTAATATTTTTTCAGTTTTCCTTCGATGATTTTATCCCAGATTTTCTCCGGTTTCTTTTCTTCGCGCAACTGGCTGCGATAAATTTCTTTTTCCCGATTGAGCGCGTCGGCGTCAATTTCATCCGGTCGCACGTACAGGGGATTGGACGCGGCAATGTGCATGGCGATGTCTCTGGCCATCGTCTGAAAATCAGCGGTCTTAGCCACAAAATCCGTTTCGCAGTTGATTTCCACCATCACACCGATTCTGCCACCCATGTGTATATAGGACGCAATGGTTCCGTCTTTGGCCGCCTTGGATGAGCGTTTGGTTGCCGCCGAAAGTCCCTTTTTCCTTAAAAAATCGATTGCCTTCTCGAAATCGCCATCCACTGCCGCAAGCGCTTCCTTGCAGTCCATCATGCCGGCGCCGGTTTTTGTTCTTAATTCTTTTACCATGGTTGAAGTAATTTCCAATTTCCTACCCTCCTGGAATTCTATTCTTATATTTTTGTCCTCTGTTGTCCCGGTGCGCTATTTGCCTGTCGGGTCGGCGGAGGTGTTTTCCATCTCGACGCTTTCAGGAATATCCGCTTCAGCGTCTTTATTTTCCGCCGCGGGCGCTCCTGCTTCTTTGTTGGATTCGGCGGCCAGTTTCTCTTCAAATCGCTTCTTGCCTTCTAAAACCGCATCGGCGAATTTGGAAGAAAATAATTTTATCGCCCGAATCGCGTCATCATTCCCCGGAATGATATAATCAATGTCCGTCGGATCGCAGTTCGTATCGACAATGGCAACCAATGGAATTTTCAGCTTCTTGGCTTCCTGGACAGTGATATGTTCCCGGTTGGGATCGACGATAAAGACGGCAGCGGGAAGGGATTTCATATTTTTAATGCCGCCCAGAACATTTTCCAGCTTATCCATCTCTTTTTGCAGTTTGGTGATTTCTTTCTTGGGAAAGGCTTTGATGGAATCGTCATTGAACATCTTGTTCAAGCTGTTTAAGCGGTCAACACTCTTTTTCACCGTGACAAAATTGGTCAGCATACCGCCCAGCCAGCGCTGATTGACATACGGCATGCCGCAGCGCAGCGCCTCTTCACGGATCGCTTCCTGCGATTGCTTCTTGGTTCCGACGAAAAGGATTTCTTTGCCCTGACTGACCGTGTCCACCACAAAATTGTAGGCGGCCTGGAACATGCCCACGGTC
The DNA here is from genome assembly GCA_003506745.1 of Syntrophaceae bacterium. Lineage (GTDB taxonomy): Bacteria > Desulfobacterota > Syntrophia > Syntrophales > Smithellaceae > UBA8904. The sequence goes on along the minus strand of DNYQ01000300.1, from coordinate 1,357 downwards.
TGCTGCAAATCAATAATGTAAATGTTGTTGCGGGCCCCGAAAATGTAAGGTTTCATCTTGGGGTTCCATTTGTTGGTTTGATGCCCGAAATGGACACCGGCTTCGAGTAACAGTTTCATAGAAATGGCTGACATAACTTTTTCTCCTTTGTTTTTTTCCGCCACCCCCGTCAGTTTGCGCGGCACACTTAATTTTCTAAGCAACATACCGTCAATCAGGGGATGTGTGAAATTTTGCGGCACTTACCACAAATAATCCGATTGATCAAGCTTAAATAACATTTTCGGCAATAAAATTAATATATTTCTACATGTTCTTATGTTGAATAATCCGCATTGATTTTTACATAATCGTAGGAAAGGTCCGAGGTATAAACCGAATAGGACTTATCGCCGCCTCCCAGACCAACGCGAATATCAATGTTGCCGCCCTGAAAAATTTCCTTTAACCGGGCCGGAGCAATATTGGCGGGTGCATCCTGTGCAAACACATTCACATTGCCTATCGATAAACTGACTTTTTCTTTTTCCAGCAATATGCCTGACGCGCCGATGGCGGCCAGTATTCTGCCCCAGTTCGGATCTTCGCCGAAAATGGCGGTTTTGACCAGATTCGAGTTGGCTATCGAATAGGCCACGCGCCTCGCGTCTGATTTTGATTTTGCCCCTTCCACCATAATGGTGATGAATTTTGTCGCGCCCTCGCCGTCTTTAACAACGGCTGTTGACAGCTCCGCCATAACATCCGTCAACATTTCCCGGAATCTCTGAAGTCTGGCCTGAGCCCTCTCCAGCGGATTGTTCCCGGCCAAACCATTGGCCAGGATGACGGCCGTGTCGTTGGTGCTCATGCAGCCATCGACGCTGACGGCGTTGAACGTGGAATCAATGACCTGATGAAACACGGTATTGAGCGCTTTAGCGTCGATGAGCGCGTCGGTCATCACATACGTCAGGAGCGTTGCCATATTCGGTTCAATCATGCCGGCGCCTTTGGCTATCCCGCAAATCGTGATGTCTTTCGCGCCGACAATGCCTTTGCGAATGGCTATCTTGGGGTATTTATCCGTGGTCATCATTGCCGCCTCGGCATCTTCGATCCCGTACTCATGGAGCCCCTTGACCAGTTTGCCGATGCCGGCTTCTATTTTTTTGACGGGAAGCCTCCTGCCAATCACACCCGTCGAGCAAACCAGAAGATGTTCTTCCGGTATTTTCAACTGTTTTGCCGCCGCCGCTGAAACGGCCAGCGCATCCGTCATGCCTTCTTTACCCGTCGCCGCATTGGCGCAGCCGCTGTTCGTGAAAATCGCCTGCGCGATTCCTCTTTTGACCCTTTCGGCATCAATCAACAGCGG
>DNYQ01000006.1 GCA_003506745.1 Syntrophaceae bacterium | reverse complement strand
TCGCCAAATGCGATAAACCCAAAGAAGTCTGCCTCATTTTTGACGGTGTGGGCGAGTTCCTCGTGGAGCGTGGCTTTGCGCGCCATATCAGCAAAGAAGAAGGGATAAAAGTATTGGATCAGGCGGAAGCGGCCGGACTGGTTCATACCAGCAACAACAGCGCGGACAAGGCCAGCGTGATCTGTAACTGCTGCCCCTGCTGCTGCACAATCCTGCGGGGTAGAACCCAGTTGAATCATCCCCATGCCTTTGAACCCAGCCGCTTTGCAGCCTTTGTCGCAAGCGACGACTGCCTTACCTGCGGATTATGCGCCGACGAGCGCTGTCCGATGCAGGCCATCACGATCGGCGAGGACGCCGCCTTTGTTCATGAAGAAAAATGCATCGGCTGCGGACTGTGTGTTTCCACTTGTCCTTCCGGCGCCATGGGTTTGATCGAAAGAACTCATATCCCTTCGATTCCGGCAACCACCCAGGACATGGCCGTCAAAGTCCTTCAGGAAAAGGGAAGGCTGGAAGCCTTTATGAAAGTCATGCAAAGTTAAAATACGGGAATATGGAGGTGCAATGGTGGAGGATGTCAGACTCATTGAGGTTAAAAAAGAAATCCTGGCCGACAATAACCAGATCGCCCGAGGGGTTCGGGAGCGGCTCCGCCGTACCAAAACGCTGCTTTTGAATCTGATGTCCTCGCCGGGATCGGGCAAGACCAGCCTCATCCTTCGGACGGTTGAACGCCTGAAAAGCACCATAAGAATCGGCGTCATTGAAGCCGATATTGATTCCACCGTGGATGCGGAAAAAGTGGCGGCCGGGGGAATTCCAGCCGTTCAACTGCGGACGGGCGGGTTCTGCCATCTTGATGCGACTATGGTCACACAGGGCCTTGATGCCCTGAATGCGGAAGATCTGGACCTGATCATCATTGAAAACGTCGGCAACCTGGTTTGTCCCGCCGAATTCGATACGGGCGCTCACAAAAACGTGATGATTCTGAGTGTTCCGGAAGGGGACGACAAGCCGCTCAAATACCCGCTGATGTTCAGCATCTGCGACGTGCTCCTGATCAACAAAATCGATTATCTGTCGCTTAGCGACTTTGATATGGCGGCTCTGCGCAAAAGAGCGCTGGTTCTGAATCCGAATATTAAAATAATCGAAATATCCTGCAAAACGGCAGCGGACATCGGAGAATGGATAGCGTGGCTTAAGCAGGAAGTGGATGTCTTTCAGATGAAGCAAGGGGGTTCATGACCATGTCCCAGGAGATGATCATCCTGCTGGGAACAGCCGCCTTCATTGGTTTTTTCCACACCCTGCTGGGACCCGACCACTATCTTCCTTTCATCGTCATGGGAAAGGCAAGAAAATGGTCAATGGTGAAGACGTCGTGGATTACCGTGTTGTGCGGCATAGGTCATGTGACAAGTTCCGTTTTGCTGGGTTGCATCGGCATCGCCTTGGGTCTGGCGGTCACAAAATTAGCGGCCGTCGAATCGTTTCGCGGCAACCTTGCCGCCTGGCCCTGAAAAATGTAAAAAGGTTCACGCACGCTTTGGCCGGCGGATCCATCTGTCTTTGCGGACTGGCCATCCAGTTTCTTGGATTGTAGAAACTCCTCCCCCGCTCAATCCGTCTCCTTATTCCACCTCTAAATTCCTGATGCGGTATTCCCGGCCGGAAACCAGAGACAGATGCTTCCGTCCGCAGGCGGGACAGGCAACATCAGGCAGCATCTTCCTCTCTGCCTCAAAGGATTTGCCGCATTCCTGACACCGGAAGACAATGGGGTTCCACTGAATTTTAAGTTCCGCCTCTTGGGCAAGGGTGCCCCGGCTGAGATAATCGAAATAACGCTGCATCCACTGTGCTTCCAGATCGCTTAACAGACCCACTTCCAGCTGGACCGCGCGAACACTCCGGACGTTGTGGATTGTGGCCTGTTTGAGCACAATATCCAGAATACTTTTCATAACCGGCAGCTCATGCATCCTTACACTCCCAGGAGGATGTTTAAAATACCGCTGAAGAAAATAAACTTTTGCATGTTTCATGTCCTTGCTCAGGTATTTTTAATCGGCAGATGCGAAACCCCTTTGATCCATTGTACAAGATCGGCATAGAGGCCATCTTCATTTTTAATGTTGAGCGCGACGGCCCCGTTCGGACAGTTTTCCACACAGCGGCCGCAGCCGGCGCAGGAAGGACCGATCAGAGCCTTTCCGTTGACGAGAGCCATCTCGGCAAGAAAACACCGTTCCACACATTTACCACACCCTTCGCATTTGCCGGCGTCCACGCAAACCGCCAGGCCGGGGAGCCGCTGATAGGCGCCTTGCAGGGAAGCCCCTCGGTTTTTCATATCGGTCCGGTAAAGACAGTTTGTATCGTCGCAGTAGCAGATGAACATGAGGTCGTGAAATCTTGTCTGAAAACTGGCCGGGTCAATCCAGACATGGGCACAATTGGCAATCAGTCCTGCTTCGGCGGCACGATCCACGTGATGAAACGATTCCTGGGTTGTGACTATTCTTCCATGACTGGGATGGATTCGCCGAATGGCCGGCCCCAGGGCCATACAACCGATCATTGGCGGCGGCGACGTCACGTTATTGTGTCTCCTGCAGATGCATTCGTCAAAGATAAAGATGTCATCCACATCCGCCAAAAGTCGCTTGACAATGCGGCGGGGCATAACGACATGGTCCGGACCCTGGACGTCAATATTGAGGGGAATAGAACTGACTTCGTTATATGGCCTCATGAAAAAAGGATAAATAAGCCACCGGAGCACGGGAAAATTGCTGAGTTTTTTCCCGGCTTTGATGACGGGCCACGCGAGTTTGACGGCTTGGATGATAAAGTTTCTTCCGGGGCCGTATCTTTGTGGGGCGCTGTCCGTCTTCTGATGTGAAATAGCCATGGGAAAAATTCTTTAGGGAACAAAGAATAGGAATGGGCTGTAAGGTCAAATCAACCTGACAGCCCGAAGTTTTAAAAATGTTCGTCCTTTTGAGTTCAACAAATACCGGTCAAGAGGGACGCGGACGCAACCGGATCAATGATGAAACGCTCCCTGCTGAATCGCCGAGATGAGCAGGGAAATGCGGCCGATGGAAATCGTCTCCGGGCATCACCCTTTTTACAGACACATAATTTCTTCTTCGGTCAAATCTTCAACGCGAACGGGATCAATACCCTTAATCATGGCGGCAAGCTGCTTGTTCGACACCTCGGGCCATGTATGGACAATACGCCATTTATTATCTTTTACCCAGTTGAAAAAAATCCAGGCGTAACAGTCCTTGCAGTGCTTCTTTTTTTTAGTCAGGTAAGCTTTGCCTTTTAATTTCTCAAGCTCCTTGTGTTTGGGGCACTTGATGTCGATGCAAAATGTTCCCGCTACATATTCTTTACTCATGAATGATCCCTCTTTTCTCCGGTGCCGGTTGCCTCCGGCAACGATATTTTATCGGCATGGTTTGGACTTTTTGCCTTACTCTGCAAAGGAAGTATAGGGTGTCTGTTTTTTCTTGTCAAGAAATAGTTGCATCGGGGAGTGGCATCCTGCATGGCGATGAACAAAGCACCGACCGATTCAATCTCTTGAACATCGGGAGGCTTCTTTTGACAAATTATTGACCCTTCATGACCAGGGAAAAAATCTGTNNAGATGCTGGAAAATATTCCCCTGAATCAGAGAAACAATGATGACCGACGTCAGTTGCACATCCGCAACCGCAAACACTCCCTTGGCCACGCCCTCTTTAAGAATGGCCACAATCTCATCACGGTAACTTTGGAAAAGCTTGACCATCGCCTGATGGATCCGTCTGTTGCGATTGATCTGGGCCACAAAATCGACGAGCACGCTGAAATAAGCCTTTTCCTTATGCACCAGATCGAACGCCTCGTTGCAGAAGGCCAGCAGTTTCTCCTGGGGATCATCCAGCGCCGTAAGCGCCCTGTTCAGATCATGCTTGAGGTTATCGTTCATCCCCTTCAACAGCTTGAACAGGAGATCCTCCTTGTTCTTGAAATAATAGTGGACCAATCCTGTTGAAAGGCCGGCTTCCCTGGCAATGTCCTTGATCGTAAAATCAGAGTAACCTTTCTCCCCGACAACTTTGTAGGCCGCACGGGTCAACTGGGCCCGCCTCAGGTTGATTAAATCGTTCTTGTTCCGTTCATTCATGGCTTAAATAAGATCTTCCTTAACATGTGATAACGATGCGTCTCTCCTGATCGCTCCNNGCCATCAACAAACCGTATCAGGAGACAGGGCCTTCATGATCCCTTTCAGAAAGCCATTGCTCAGAACATTCAAGACAACGATGGCTTGTTCGATGTATCTTATTCCTTCACAGAACAGCACGGTATTGCAGGGTCCGGGAAGTATCGGAAAACTTCCGGCGCTGATTCAATCGCAGGGCATTCAAAAGCCCCTTGTCATTACAGACCGTGTCTTGATGGAGAGAAATCTGCCCGGCAGTCTTTTTGAGGCGTTTCAAGCTATCGGTATGCGCTACGCGGTCTATGACGGTGTTTTGCCGAACCCCTCGATTGACAATGTCGAAGAGGCTTACCCGCAGTATCTGAAAAACGGCTGTGACGCCGTGATCGGCTTCGGCGGGGGCTCGCCCATGGATTGTGCCAAGGTCGTTGCCGGAAGGGTTGCAAGACCGCATCTGCCGGCGGACCAATTAGGGGGATACCTCAAAATCATGTTTCCCATCCCGAAGAAGCTGCCGCGCATCTTTGCCGTACCGACAACGTCAGGAACCGGTGCGAGACCACCAGCGCAGCGGTGATTACCGATCCCCGGAAAAACACCAAGTACACGGTGAATGACTTCCTGATCCATCCGCACTTCGTCGTGCTCGACCCGGAGCTTACCCTGGGCCTGCCGCCGTTTTTCACCGCCATCACGGCCATGGATGCGCTTTCGCATGCTGTCGAGGGCTACATCGGCGACGCGCACTGCAGGACGACCGATCGCTATTCAGAAATAGCGATCCAGATGATTTTCAAAAACATCGACAAGGTGTACAAAA
>DNYQ01000139.1:1229-2731 GCA_003506745.1 Syntrophaceae bacterium | reverse complement strand
GTGCCTTCGGTTTTACTCCAGATGCATGCCGCCGTGGAGAAATACTTTGATGTGTCGCCCGGCTGTTTTTATCCTGTTCCGAAAGTGTCATCTGCCGTCATCGGCGGTGTATTTCGGGAAATGCCGCTTCTGGCGTTGTCGGATGAGGAGCACTTCACCCGCCTGGTGAAAGCCTCATTTGCCCAGCGCCGCAAAATGTTGATGAACAATTTAAAACATGCCGGTTTTTTGGAAGGGCTGACGGATGACGATCTTCAATCAACCCTTGATAAGGCGGGGATTGACGGCAAAAGAAGGGGTGAAACCCTGTCTGTGGCCGAATTCGGCCACTTAAGCAATATGCTGAAAAACCGGTTGGCAAAGCCCGCTGAAATACGAATGCCCGGAAGACGTTGATTGAATCATTATGAATAACAAGTACTTATATATCGAGACCTTCGGCTGTCAGATGAATGTCCATGACTCTGAGCAGATGGCTGTTCTGCTTGCGGATATCGGGTACCGATTGACGGATGATCCCGCGAAAGCGGAACTGATTCTGATCAATACCTGTTCGATCCGTGAAAAAGCCGAGCAGAAAGCCTTCAGTGAATTGGGCCGTTTGATGAAATTGAAAGAAGGAAACCCGGACTTGATCATCGGTTTTGCGGGTTGTCTGGCTCAGCATTGGGGCGCCAAAGTTTACAAACGGGTGAAAAATGTCGATCTGGTTTTCGGCACGCACAATATTCACAGGCTTCCGGAGATGATTACAGCCGTTCAGAAAGAGAGAAAAAAGATCACACAAATCGATTTTTATTCAGAAATTCATTCTCTCAATATCTTTGCAGCGCCTCCGAAAGGATCACTCAGTTCTTTTGTGTCCATCATGCAGGGCTGTGACAACTATTGCGCTTATTGCGTTGTGCCCTATTTGAGAGGACCGGAAATGAGCCGGGAGCCGGAAAATATCATCGATGAAATCCGGAAACTGACCCAATGCGGCGTGAAAGAAGTGACGCTTCTGGGGCAGAATGTCAATTCCTACGGGAAAAATCTGGAGCACGGATGCGATTTTGTGTCCCTGATCACAAAGGTCAATAATGTCGAAGGCATTGAAAGGATCCGCTTCACCACGTCTCATCCGAAGGATTTATCCGACGGGTTGATTAACGCCTTTGCCGAATTGCCCAAGCTTTGCGAGCACATTCATTTGCCGGTGCAGTCCGGTTCCAACCGCATTCTGAAACGGATGAACCGGGGATACACCGCCGAAGAATATGTGGAAAAAGTCGAACGCCTGCGCGCGGTTTGTCCCGGGATCAGCATCACCTCGGACATCATTGTCGGTTTTCCGGGAGAAACATCAAAAGATTATCAAGAAACCATTGACATGATGGAAAAAATCAGGTTTGATTCATTATTTTCGTTCAAGTATTCTGAACGTAAGGGAACGGCTGCCCAGGCGTTGCAGGGGAAAGTGCCGGAAGCTGAAAAACGGCAGAGGCTGAAAGATTTACAGG
>DNYQ01000139.1:0-1217 GCA_003506745.1 Syntrophaceae bacterium | reverse complement strand
GGCAAGAAGGTGTTGGTGAAAATTTCGCGCGGGTATTTACACTCCCTGCGGGGGGAAATGGAATAAGGAGGTTGGGGATGCTGCTGGAAATGAAGGTATCCGGATTGACTATTGATCCGATCACCAATACCCCTATCGTCATTTTGAAAGACATGCAGGAAAACAAAGCCATTCCGATCTGGATCGGTTTATTTGAGGCCAGCGCCATTGCCACGGAACTCGAGCATGTTGTTTTTTCCCGGCCGATGACCCATGATCTGTTATATGAATGCATCAAGGTTCTGGACGTCACGGTCAACCGGATCGAAATTGTCGATATCCGCAACAATACTTTTTTCGCCACGGTGTATTTAACCCGGGAAGGGCAAACTTACACGGTTGACGCGCGTCCCAGCGATGCCATCGCGCTGGCGCTGAGGGCGCAGGCATCGATTTTTGTGGAGGAGAGTGTGCTGGAAAAATCCCGCAACATTGATTTCGGGATCAAGCTTACCGACATTGATAAATTTAAGGAAGACAAAATAAAAGAATTTCTGGAAAATTTATCCGCCGAAGATTTCGGGAAATACAAAATGTGAAAAAATGAAAGACCTGCTCGCTTCTTTTCGAACATTTCTGGAGGTGCAGCGTAATGTATCGAAACATACCTGCAGGGCTTATCTGGCGGATATAGCGGAGTATAACGAATTCCTGCAAAGCCGGGAAAATATCTCGGCGCAAAAAACGATCCCGGACGCACAGATGGAAACCATCCGTGCCTACATGGCTTTTCTGTATGGCCGGAAGCTTAAGAAAGTGTCCATCAACCGCAAAGTGTCTTCCCTGCGGGCGTTCTATAAATATTTGCTGCGTGAGGGCGTGATGAAGCATAATCCGGCTGAGGGCGTCCAGACACCGAAGACGGAAAAATACATGCCGACTTTTTTGTCGGTGGATGAAGCCTTTGACCTTTTAAACGCATTCAGGGATAACAGCTCCGCATCCGGTTTGCGCAACCTGGCGATGCTGGAGTTATTCTATTCTTCGGGGCTGCGTCTGTCCGAGCTGGCGGGGTTGGATACGGAAGATGTCCATTTTGATGCGGCGCTGGTCAAAGTGCGCGGCAAGGGAAAGAAGGAAAGAATTGTTCCGGTGGGCGCTGTGGCGCTTGCCGCCGTCCGAAAGTATTTATCCGCGACGGAGGATTTGAGAAAGGAGCATTCCGCGGATTTATTCAA
>DNYQ01000152.1 GCA_003506745.1 Syntrophaceae bacterium | reverse complement strand
CCGACTGAGCTACTGGGGAACATATTTGATTTTCAAAGACTTTCCTTTGCTCCGTCGCAATGGTGAGCAGCAAACACCGGCGGATCAAGTAAAAAATCAGCGGCTACATAATACAAGTCACGGCGGATGTCAACTATTTAAAATCCTGTCACTTGCCTTTACGATAAAAGTCAAGAAGCATTGCCGCGATGCTGTCGCCGATTAATGAGTAGGGCAGCAAAACTTCATTCGCGCCGCCTATTTTCAAATCTTCAATCTGCTTTGTGGAATCCGCCGTGGCCACAATGACCGCGTCGGGCGCCAGCATCCGGCACGTTTTCACAAGCGCCAGATTACTGGTGTTTTTAAGCATCATATCGGGAATGGTGGACAAGATAACATCGGCGCCAGCTACATGGGCATGATCCAGTGTATCCATACTGCTGATATCACCGAATATCCCGGTAATATTTCTGTCCTGCAATTCCTTGAGGACTTCCAGATTGAAATCAATCACCAGTATTTTCTTTAAAAGTTCGGGCGCAATCTCTTCAATTTTGTCAATCAGTGCCCGTGCGCCGCGATGATAACCCAAAAGCACAATGGGGTAATGATCGCCTTCCTCGTCGGCAATCTCCAGCGAGGCTTTTGAAGGAAATCCCATTTTCGTCAGTATCCGTGTAAAGATAAGATAAAGTTGATGATTTCCCTTGATAAAATAAGAGGACAGCACGGAGGTAATCGCCATTGCGTAAATAATCAGCGACATCAGGGACTGCTCGATATGCCCGTAACTCACCCCCAGAGCCGCAACCACGAGCGAAAACTCACTGATCTGGGCCAGGTTGAGACTGGTAATGAAACTGGTTCGCCGCCCGCTGCCGGAAAGAGACAGTATCGGATAGATCGTGAGAAAACGGGAAACAATCACAAACAAGACGATGAGGACGGCCATAGTCAGCGTTGTCGCATCCGGAAAAGGAATCTTCATGCCAATGGACAGGAAAAAAAGCGTTAGAAAAAAATCGCGCAGCGGCAGCACTTTGGCCGTGACGTGCACGCCGTAGGGAAAGGAAGCAATGGCCGCCCCGGCAATCAGCGCGCCCATTTCCATGGACATGCCGATCCAGGAGCCCAGCCCCGCCATCAGGGCGCACCAGGCGATCGATATGGCCACAACCATTTCCGGGGTTTTGGAAATCCGATCGAAGATCCAGCGCAGCATGTAACGGCTCAGTAAAAAACCGACGGCCAGCAGAAAAACGCCCTTCCCCAAAGCCAGCGCCACCAGGTGGATCTGGGGATTCGTGAAATTCGGCTGCAACGCCAGAATCAGGATGGCCCAGAGGTCCTGAAAAATAAGAATCCCCAGCGTGATCCGGCCGGGCAACGTGTCCAGTTCGAACTTATCATACAACAACTTTACCACGATGGCCGTGCTGGACAGTGCGCAGAAAAGCGCCAGATAAAGGGCTTCAATGCGTCCGCCGCCCAGGGGATAACCCAGCAGAACAAAAAAACCAAGGCCGATCAGAACACAGAAGATAAATTGGCCGACACCGGCATAGATCAGTTTCCTGCCGGAGGAAAGAAGCTTGGCCGGATTGAGTTCCAGGCCGATGATAAAAAGCAGAAGAATCAAGCCGATTTCGGAAATGACCTCAATGTTGGCCGGGTCCGATACCAGCTTCAAGCCGATTTGCGGTCCGATGAGCGCGCCGGCCACCAGATAACCAAGAATAACCGGCTGGCGCATCAATTGAAAAATGAATCCCAGCGCCGTCGCCGCCAGGATGGCGATACCTATTTCCGGCAAAATGCTGTGCATGGTAGAAATCCTTTTATTTTATGATCGGATTTTCCGTCTCCGCGTAAAGGATCAACAGAGCTTCAAAATCTCACGGATGGTATCCGGTGTAACATCATTGTTTTCGCCCATGCGGGTCAGGCCGTGTTCATTAAGCAGCTTAATCACACCGTCGGCATCGACATCCTGAATGCCGTAATGCTTCAGGCAGGTCCGCAAGCCCATGCTCTCAAAAAATGCACGGGTCTTGTCAATTGCGGCGTCGATTCGCGACGCTTCCGTCCCGGATGAAATCCCCCAGATGCGTTCACCGTACTGGAGAAGTTTTTGCTTTTTGATTTCCGCGCGGACTTTCAGCATGGCCGGCACCAGAACAGCCAGGGTCTGGGCATGATCCAATCCGTATAAAACGGTCAATTCATAGCCGGCGCGATGCGCCGCCCAATCCTGCGGAACCCCCGCTCCGATAAGACCGTTCAGCCCCACGGTCGCGCACCACATCAGATTGGCCCGCACATCATAATTCTTCGGATCGACAAGCGCTTTCGGCCCCTCTTCAATCAGTAAAAGCAAAAGTCCTTCGGACAAACGATCCTGAACTTTCCCGTTGACGGGATAGGTCAGATACTGTTCCAGGACATGCACAAACGTATCGACCACGCCGTTGCCGATCTGCTTTTCCGGCAGGGTATAGGTCTTCACCGGATCCAGCGCGGCAAACCGGGGGAAAAAGCAATCGTTCATCATGGCGCGTTTTACCCGGACGGCTTTGCGGGAAATGATGGCCCGGTTGTTCATTTCCGAACCGCTCGCCGGCAGCGTCACCAAAGCACCAAGCGGCAGCGCCTGACGAATATCGGCGCCTTTGTTCTCCATCAAAAGCCAGGGTTCTTTGTCAAAAGGAATAGCGGCGGCCATGAACTT
>DNYQ01000203.1 GCA_003506745.1 Syntrophaceae bacterium | reverse complement strand
CTGTTGGCGACATTGTTGCCGTCGCCGATATAGGCCACCCTGACGCCTTCATAAGACCCTTTTTTCTCCTGAATCGTAAAAAGGTCCGCCAGAATCTGACAGGGATGGAGCAGATCCGTAAGCCCGTTGATCACCGGAATGGAGGCGTATCGGGCCAGTTCTTCGACGCTTTCCTGCGCAAAGGTCCGGATCATGATGCCGTTGAGATAACACGACATCATCCGGGCGGAGTCCGCAAGCGTTTCACCGCGGCCGATTTGCGTATCCCGCGAATTCAGAAAAAGCGCNNCAATTTTTTGAGACGGGCGGCCCGACGCCAGATTTCTTCAAAATCCGACGGTTGCATGCCGGCAAAACTCAGCAAGTCCTTTTTCATTTCCCCTCCATCACCTGATCCAGTATTGAAACGGCCTCATCCACATCTTTTTCCGTAATGATCAACGGCGGCACAAAACGCAGGGTTTTGCCGCCGGTGCAGTTAATGAGCAGTCCCCGCTCCTGGCAGGCTTTGACAATGTCCGCGCCTTCGATGGTCAGCGCGCAGGCCAGCATCAATCCCCTGCCCCGAACATTGGAAATGATTGCATGCTTCTCTTTCAGGTCTTGAAGCCTCGCTAAAAAATAGCCGCCCATTTTTTGGCAATGATCCGGCACGCCCTCGTCCAGCATGGTTTTAAGCGTGGCTTTGGCCGCCGCCATCGCCAGCAGGTTGCCGCCGAAGGTGGAGGCGTGATTGCCGGGCGCAAAGGCGCCGGCCACCTTGTTGGTCGCCAGCATCGCTCCCACCGGGAAACCGTTCCCCAAAGCTTTGGCCAGCGTCATAATATCCGGATCTATGCCGGAATGCTCATAAGCAAATAATTTCCCCGTTCGCCCCATGCCGGTTTGCACTTCATCAACAATCATCAGAATCCTGTGCCGGTCGCAAATTTCCCGGACTTTTGACAGGTATTGCGCGTCGGGAATAATCACCCCGCCTTCTCCCTGGATCGGCTCCAGCATGACACCGCAGGTCTTGGGCGAGATGGCCGCCTCCAGCGCCGCCGGATCGTTGAACGGCACGTAGGTGAAGCCGTCCAGAAGCGGCGTGAATCCGAACTGGAATTTTTCCTGCCCCGTGGCGGCAATCGTCGCCATCGTCCGCCCGTGAAAGGAATCCTTCATCGTGATCAGCTCATATTGATCCGCGCCCAGATTTTCATGGGCGTATTTTCGCGCCAGCTTAATCGCGGCTTCGTTGGCTTCGGCGCCGCTGTTGCAAAAGAAAACTTTGTCGGCAAACGAATGCTTCGTCAGGATCGCCGCCACCTCCGCCTGCGGCTTCGTGTAATAAAGGTTGGACACATGCATCAGGTCTTTGGCCTGCTTTTTCAGCGCTTTCACCACCTTCGGATGGGAATGCCCCAGATTGCACACGGCGATGCCCGCTACAAAATCCAGATATTCTTTGCCGCCCGCGTCCCAGACCCTTGCGCCCTCCCCTTTGGTCAGCGCAATCGGAACCCGCCTGTAGGTATTCATGATATGGTGATCGGCCAGAGCCATGATCTTTTTTTCGTTCATCATGCCTTCTTCTTTCCTTTATAAAATAATTTCCGTCCCGATGCCCTGGTCCGTAAACACTTCCAGCAGGATCGCGTGTTTCAGCCGTCCGTCGATGATATGCGCCTTTTTCACGCCGCCGCGCAGCGCCTTGAGACAGCATTTGACTTTGGGAAACATGCCGCCTTCCACCGTTTTGTCGTCAATCAGTTTCAGGGCATCCTGATTGGTCATGGTGTGAATCAGATTTTTCCGACCGTCCAGAACGCCTGCGACATCCGTCAGCAACAGCAGTTTTTCGGCCTTCAGGGCGGCGGCGACTTCGCCGGCCACCACATCCGCGTTGATGTTGTAGGTTTCACCGTTTTCGCCCATCCCCGTCGGCGCGATCACGGGAATGAAACTGTTCTGGGCCAGAGACACGATCAGTTCGGCGTTGACCGCCTTGACCTTGCCGACCAGGCCGATGTCGATAATCTCCGAGGGCGTGTTCTTCGCTTTTTCATCATTCAAATAGTATTTTTCCGCTTCGATCAGGTTGCCGTCCTTGCCGCTTAAACCCACGGCTTTCCCGCCATGCCGGTTAATCAGGCCGACAATTTCCTTGTTGACCATGCCCACCAGAACCATCTCCACAATGTTCATGGTTTCCTCATCCGTCACACGCATCCCCTGAACAAATTTCGATTCTTTCCCCAGCTTTTTCAGAAAACTGCCGATTTGCGGGCCGCCGCCGTGCACAACCACCGGATTGATGCCGATGTATTTCATCATGACGACATCGCGGGCAAATTTATCCTTCAGATCCTGATCGACCATGGCGTGTCCGCCGTATTTAATCACGATGGTTTTGTTGTAAAACCGCCGGATGTACGGCAGAGCCTCCAGCAGAATGTCCGCCCGCTCCATCGAACCTTGAATTGTCTCCATCTTGGTCTCCATCTATAAGATGTACCTGCTTAAATCTTCGTCTTCGACAATGTTGTCGAGTTTTTCCGTCACGTATTTGGCGTCAATGACAATTTTCTTTTCCGTGAGGTCCGGCGCGTCAAAGGAAATATCTTCCAGGAGCGTCTCCATAATGGTGTAAAGCCTTCGCGCGCCGATGTTCTCCGTCCGTTCATTGACGATCGTGGCCACTTCGGCAATCTGCTCCACCGCATCCGGGGTAAACGAAAGTTTAATGTCTTCCGTCGCCATCATTTCCGTGTATTGCTTGACCAGCGCGTTATTCGGTTCGGTCAGAATCCTCACAAAATCTTCCTTTCCCAGCGAATCCAGCTCCACGCGTATCGGGAAACGCCCCTGCAGCTCCGGAATCAGATCGGACGGTTTGGTGCCGGAAAATGCCCCCGCCGCGATAAACAGAATATGATCGGTCTTCACCATGCCGTAGCGGGTGTTGACATTGGATCCTTCGACAATCGGCAGCAGGTCCCGCTGGACGCCTTCGCGGGACACATCCGGTCCGTGCTGCGAATCGCCGCCGACAATCTTGTCGATTTCATCCAGAAAAATGATGCCCGACTGCTCCACGCGATCGAGCGCCGTCCGGGTAACCTTGTCCATGTCAATCAGCTTCTGCGCCTCTTCGGCGGCCATGACCTCCAGCGCTTCCGGCACTTTCACGTTTCTTCTTTTCTTCTTTTGCGGCATCATGCTGCCCAGCATATCTTTGAGGTTGAGCCCCATATCTTCCATGCCGGCGGCGGAAAAAATTTCAATCATGGGGCCGCTTCTGGCCTCGGCAACTTCC
>DNYQ01000287.1 GCA_003506745.1 Syntrophaceae bacterium | reverse complement strand
TGGCTAAAGAAGTATTCGGTTGCTTTGATTTCTTTGTGGAGTTCTTCCAGTTCAGCCTTGAGGGATTTCAAATCGGAACGGGCATGCCCGTTCCCTACATCTTTTTCGATATGGCGGACTTTTTTGTCCACCTCTTTGAGCAGTTCATGAAGCAAGGCAAAGAAAGGCGCGATGGTTTCGGCAAGTTTTCTTTGTGCTTTATTGGCTTTGTCAACTGCCGTGATATCAACATTCTTCTGGTATTCACCGTAAGCTTTGAGTAATTTGTCCGCATCTTTCAGCACCGGCGCAAAATCAGGAATATCCTTGCCGTTGTTTTCTTTTAGAAAGCCGATGACCTTTTTTGATACCGCTTCAAGATTGGGGCGGCTCTCCGTTAGGCGGGCAAACCCTTTGTTGTAATAGCCATCCACCAATTCAACAAACGATTGGCGATTACCCCGATGCAGGCGGCTGATGATGGCGATGTTCTGAATCTGCTCTTCGGTAAACTCCCGATGTGCCCGGTCAATCTGGGTGAAAATATTACGGGCATCGATGAAAAGGATTTTGTTGTCCTGCTTGTCCTTATCAAAAAACCAGAGAGTTGCCGGAAGCGTAACAGTGTAGAACATATTCGACGGCAGCGTGAGCATGGCGTAAATCAGGTTCTTGTCAATCAGCGTTTTACGGATGTCCGCTTCGCTGTGGCGCGCATCGGATGCGGAGTTGGCCATCACCAGCGCGGCGCGGCCTTTCTTTTTAAGTGATGTGGCAAAGAGATTGATCCAGAGATAGTTGGCGTTGGGTACTGTTATTGAACCTTTATCTTTGGCCTTTGCCTTGGTCTTATTTCTTGGAATTCCATAGGTATTAAAGCGCTTGTCGGCTTCGACCTTGGACAGATTGACGTCATCTACATTGAACGGCGGATTGGCCAGTACAAAATCGAATTTTTCAAAACTGCCGTGAGCGTCTTCATAATACGTATTGGCCTGTTTGATATCGCCGCGCAGACCGTTGACGGCAATGTTCATCTTGGCAAGCTTCACCGTTTCGAGTGCCTTTTCCTGACCATAGACAAAAAGGCTGGTGTCTTCGCCGGGGGATTTGCGTTCTTCAATGAATTGTGCGGATTGGACAAACATGCCTCCCGAACCGCAGGCCGGGTCAAAGACAGTGCCGTTGTGCGGTTCAAGGATCTGCACCATCAGCCGAACAACGGAACGAGGGGTGAAGAACTCTCCGCCGCCTTGGCCCTCTGCCATGGCAAATTTACCAAGAAAGTATTCATAAATCTGGCCGAACATATCNNATTCGTCCTGCGGCAGAGTGTCTTTAAGTTCCGGTTTATATTGCTCAATGAGTTCCATCGCTCTTTTCAAAGCTTTGGCAATGTCCACTTTTTCAGGCAGATTCAGCAGATAATCATAGCGTGCTTCCGGCGGCAGATAGAAGCCGCATTTATCAATCGCAATTTCTTCAATGGGTCGTTCGCGGCGCGTGCCTTTGAGCTTTTTGTATTCCGCCTGGATTTCCTGTTCATGAAGTCCATACTTATTGTTCGCGAACTTCAAAAAGATTAAACCGAGCACCGGCGTGGAATATTCTGAAGATTTGAGGTCGGAATTAGCCCGCAGCGTGTCGGCGGACTGCCAGAGGGTTGCTTCCAGCTTTTTCAGTTGTTCGGAGGTCATGGATGTGTCCATTGTCCAATGGGTGATATTTTTTAATGATGAAAGCAAATAAGCCATCTTTTGCGGGGTGAAGTATAAGTTTATGATCAATCCGTGTCAAGAACAAATGCTGCATGCCGCTCATTATCTCATTGACATTACTTGGAGAATGCGCTTTTATTCGGTCATCTCCAGATTTTCATTTTCAAAAAATCTTTCTGTTGCTAATGGTGATGGGAGGGATTCATATGAAGACGATTAAGGACATGCCTGTGCACAGCCGTCCGCGTGAAAAATTGCAGGAAAAAGGCGTTGAGGCTTTGAGCGATGAGGAACTGGTGCAGGCCATTCTGGGCATGGGTACGGCCGGACGAGACGTGCGGGCGATTGCCAAGCAAGTGGCTGCGCTCATCCGCGAGAAACAGAAAAACCTTTCACTTGCGGATTTACTGGATGTGCCGGGCGTGGGGCTGGCCAAAGCGGCGCAAATTCTTTCCGCTTTTGAACTGGCGCGCAGGCACTTGATTAGAGAAACGGTCAAAATAAGCAGCGCACAGGATGTGCTGCCCCTGATTTCCGATTTGATTGAAAAGCGGCAGGAGCATTTTCTTTGCATTTCGCTTAACGGTGCGAATGAAGTTATCGAAAAACGCATTGTCACTGTCGGCCTGCTTAACATGAGTCCTGTGCATCCGCGTGAGGTCTTTGCCGATGTGATTGTGGATAGGGCGGCGGCGGTGATCTTAGTCCACAATCATCCTTCGGGTGATTTACAGCCCAGCGACGCCGACCTCAAGATGCACGAACAATTGACGGAAGCGGGAAATATTCTGGGCATCCGTGTTCTGGATCAAATTATTATCTCGCGCCGGGGCTATCTGAGTTTTCAGGAAGCAGGGATCATGAAATAAAGTAAAACAATGTCAAAACCCCCACCTACAAAAGCCTGAATGAACAGAAAATTCTGTCGCAGTGCGGCTGGTTTTACCGGCATTTCAGCAAGATGTTTGCCAGTGAAAAAGTGACCGAAGACGTTCAGACCTATTTCCTCAATTACGCGGCCGAAAGCTACGCATTGGGCATTCCCATGGCCGAGGCTATCTACGCCTTGATTCTGATGCGCAGGCATATCTGGCTTTACGCCGATTTTCAGATGATTTTCAGCTTCGGGATTGATCAGCAGCAGGCGCTCGACACCCTGAACCGGACGATTCTGCTTTTTGACTACGCCACTTACGATGTGACGCGGGAGTATCAGCGGCTGATGAAGGTGGATATGGCGGAATCCATCAAACTGCTGAATACCGACCGTTTTGAAAAAGCCCGTGAATTCTTCCGGCAATATGCGGAAACCAGCTTCAACAACAAAATCCCCCTGCATGAATCCGTTTATGCCCTCAATATGATGCGCCGGTATATGTGGCTGAATCCCGACTTTCAGGACATGTTCATCCACGCGCTGGCGCATCACCAGGCGGTGGACAGCTTAATGAGCGTGATGCTTCTGATGGATCATGCGGTGCATGACGTCACGCGCTACTATCA
>DNYQ01000232.1:2953-4382 GCA_003506745.1 Syntrophaceae bacterium | reverse complement strand
TTTTATTGCGGCAGGTGTCCAGATATTTGGCATCCTGATCGTGTTCTTTCCCCAGGATCAGGGGCAGGGCTTGAATGGTGCGGTAGTGTTGCAGATTCTTTTCAGGCCGATAACCTTCGGCGTAGAGCAAAATGGTGCAGAGTTTCAGGGCGGCATTGTAGGCGATTCCAAACCGCCAGTCGGCGGAAATATCGCCTGCGGCATCCTGCAAATCACGGTCGATGATCCGGAGAAGATCGGCGATTTCCTTTTTGCCGGACTTGTGAGGCCGCAGCCAGCCATTTTCAAGCCATTTCTGCAAGCTCATTTTCATCACCGATAATGAACAGTTTTGGTGATTGCATCACCTGATTCAAAAAATGATCTTCTTCCTTTTTTCTTTTTACAAATTCCTTCTCCGTTAAGGCATGGGGATTGATCTCCCGACCGATTTTGCCTGCNNTTTGTTTTCAATACAAGATTCCGGATATCGGGATAAAGGGGGTGCGCCGTGTTGGCCCGATAATAAACGCGATTACCGTCTTTGATTCCAGAGATGATCTCCAGACGCTTAAGTTTCTTTAACTCCGTTTGCACCGTACCGATGGCAAAACCGGTCCGGCGTTCGATTTCACGCATGTGAAACGACGCATCGGAGGCGACGCCAAAAAGAATGCGAAAGATTTCCGCCCGGATTTTTGATGATAATAGTTCTGCTAATATTTCCATGGTGTATGCCTATACCATACATTTGCATACATTTGCATGCTTTTGCCATACAATTATTCTGAACTGCAAATGCATCTCTTATAATGCATTTTTGACATATTTTATTATTACCAAAGCCGCTTCCTGCGTGTTTTCGATCATCGTCCTTTTCTCAGTGAATTTACATGAAAATGCCGGTAAGTGTCCGGATATTTTCATCATTCGTTGTGCCCAACCTGGGCATAGGGGTTATTTGAAGAAGTGCTTTTAATACTCATCGAACAACGACCACTGTTCAAACGGGCGCTGTTCGTCTTGGGCTGACAGGGGCGCAATCTCGCTGATAAAGCGCGACGGGCTGAGCGTCAGGGTGCCTGCGGACCGGGTATAGTCCAGCATGGGAGAACAAAGGTAAAGCTGATCCCTGGCGCGCGTCACTGCCACATAAAAGAGCCTTCTTTCCTCTTCTTCTCCTCCCGGCTCCCGGAGCGCCCGCGCGAGCGGTATCATGCCGTCGGCGCACCAGATCAAAAAAACATAGGACCATTCCAGCCCTTTGGCTTGATGGATCGTGCTCAGGATCACCTTGTCCTCCTGCCGCTCTTCTATTTCTTCCTCTTTGGACATATTGGTTAAGAGCGCCAGTTCGTTTAAAAAATCATCCATCCTCTCAAACCTGGCCGCAAAATTTCCCAACTGTATTAAATCTTCTTCACGCGCGGACGCATCGGAATAGTTGTCC
>DNYQ01000232.1:0-2875 GCA_003506745.1 Syntrophaceae bacterium | reverse complement strand
CGGATGCCGGAACGGATGTCGAAAGGAATATCGCGCCTTACAAATTCCATCTGCACTTCCATGGAATGATAATGCGCGCGATAGAGCACGGCCATCTCGCAAAACGGCACCCCGATGCGGGAGAGCTCCGCGATTCTTTGCGCGACAAAGTCCGCCTGTTTTAAAACATTTTGCGCGGAAACGATGACCGGCCTCATGCCCTTGTTGCGAACGGCTCTCAGCGCTTTGGGAAACTGATTTTCATTATTGTTGATGCTCAGATTGGCCAGATGCAGGATTTCCGGCGTGCTGCGATAGTTGGTCTCCAGTTTGAATATTTTACAGTCGGGATAGCGCTCGGGAAAATGGATGATGTTCTCGAAATTGGCGCCCCGAAAAGAATAAATGCTTTGTGAATCGTCTCCCACCACCATCAGATTGCGATGCCCGGATGCCAGCAGATCGACGAGGTCGGCCTGAAGAATGTTGGTATCCTGATATTCATCCACCAGGACATGCTCAAACCGCCGGGAAAGCGTCTGTAAAATATCAGGCTGCTCCCGGAGCAGCCTGCGGCAGTTGGCCAGCAGATCATCAAAATCCATGACCGATAGATCTTTTTTCTTCTGATTGTAGAGGCAGGCGATCTGATGAATTTCCCGACTTAAATGCAAAAAGAAAGGGTATCTCGACGAAATCACATCTTCCAGCGCAGTCTCTGTATTCAGCGCCAGGCTGATCATCTCCGCGATAATATTATTTTTGGGAAATTTGGTAAGCTTCGTGTCAATTTTTAATTCGGCCATGGCCGATCCGATGATCTGGCGGGCATCTTCGCTGTCAACGATGGAGAAGCTGTTGTTGTAGCCTAGACGAAAAGCGTAGCTTCTCAAAATACGATGGGCAATGGAATGAAACGTGCCGCCCATGATTTTGCCGGTGTAATGCTGAACCAGACTTTCCACGCGGCCGAGCATGGATCGGGCGGCCTTATTCGTAAAGGTTGCCAGCAGAATATTTTCCGGCCTTATGCCGGATTCCAGAAGATGAGCCACCCGGTAGGTCAGGGTCCGCGTCTTGCCGCTTCCTGCCCCCGCAAGAACAAGAAGCGGACCGCCTCCTTCCGTGACAACCCGGTATTGTTCCGGGTTCAGCTCTTTGGCATACTCAATCATTGACTGTTGAGGGCTCAGGCTTTAAGGGCTTTTTTAATTTCAGCAACCGTATCTTTAGAGCTAAGCGACAAAAAGGTTTTCAGCAACCCTTCTTTTTCATAAAAACCGATCAGCGGCGCTGTTTTCGAATTGTAGGTTTCCAGGCGGTTGGTGATCGCCTCTTCGGTTTCGTCGTCGCGCTGAATGGTCTGATGGTCACAAAGCGTGCAGGTGCCGTCTTCTCTGGGCGGATTGCTTTTGACGTTGTAAATTGCCTGACAGGCGGGATTACAGCAGGTCCTGCGGGTCGTCAGGCGATCCAGGATCACGTCTCGCGGCACATCCAGATTGGCGACAAAATCCAGTTTGATTTTCAGTTTGGCCAGCAGTTTTTGAAGGTCTTCAGCCTGGGGAATCGTCCTCGGAAAACCGTCCAGAATAAATCCCTTCCCGCAATCCGGCTCCTGAAGCCTTGCTTCCATGATGTCCATAATCAGCGAATCGGGCACCAGGTCCCCCCGGTCCATGTATTCTTTGGCTTTTTTGCCGAGGGCGCTGCCTTCTTTTACGGCGGAGCGCAAAATATCGCCCGTTGATATCTGCACGGAGCCGTCAAATTCCGTCAGTAACTTGGCCACGGTGCCCTTGCCGGCGCCCGGCGCGCCCAGTAAAATAATTCTCATGGTAATCCTCCATTTATCAAATGTTTAAGCTGCGGCGCTTATAGAGCAAAACCTTCAAACGGTCAAGTCCATAAAGGCTTTAGGGGTTGATTTGAATCTCAAAAATTTTCGGCCAGTATTTGCCGGTGAGAAAAATACGGTTGGCCTCCCCGTCATAAGCGATGCCGTTGATGACATCCACCCTCGCGCTTCGGGCAAGATAAGAACGAAGCTCCGATAAATCAATCCATCCCGTCACCCGGCCGTTTTTAGGCGATATCCGGACTATCACATCTTCCATGTATACATTCGCCCAAATTTCACCTTTGATGAACTCCAATTCATTCAGTCGCTCCACAGGATTATCGCCGTCCCGGACCTGGATTTCCCGGACGGTTTTAAACGATTTCGGATCCCGGAAAGTGATGGTTGAGGAACCATTGCTCATCAGCAAATATTTGCCGTCGGAGGCCAATCCCCAGCCCTCTCCCGTATATTTCATTCTTTTAATTTCCCGCAGAGACCGGGCATCGTAAATAAGGACGGCTTCATTCTGCCAGGTCAGCTGATAAATTTTATCTTTCAGCAAAACAATGCCTTCTCCGAAAAACTCCCTGGGCAGTTTAACCTCCTGCAGGACTTTTCCGGTTTTCATGTCTTTCCGGGCCAGCGTTGATTTCCCGAGAAGACCGGTTGATTCATAGAAAAAACCCTGATGAAAAAGCAACCCCTGCGTGAAGGCTTCCGTATCATGAGGATACGTGTTTTTAACCACTATGGAAGCGACCGGAGCTTTGCTTTGCATGAAGGGCGAGAGCTGGGAACGTCCCGTCAGAAAAACTTCCGAAAAAACCGTGCAGGGCCCCCATAGAAAAGCCACCATCAGGAAAACCGCAAATGCCGGCTTCAGACCCAAGGCGTCATTCCCTTTCTCCCGTCGATATCCTTTGGCGCTATAAGAAAGAATCATAATGGTATGATTGGTTGTTTCGGCAGGGCATCCACCGAACGCAAATAAACGGGAACGCACCGGGCCAGATCCAGCAAATCATTGCGGGAATATTTTTCAACCCCCAGAAA
>DNYQ01000104.1 GCA_003506745.1 Syntrophaceae bacterium | reverse complement strand
GAATTATTTTATTCCGGCACCATTGAAACGACGCAGGCCAAGCTGTCCTTTCAGATTCCGGGGCGTGTTTTATCCGTTCATGTCCAGGAAGGCCAGAGTGTCGCGAAAAACCAGGTCATTGCCGAGCTGGACCCGGCGGAATTTACATCGCGCTATGAACAGGCCAGGGCCAATCTCGATCGTGCGCAAAAAGTCAGAAAGCAGATGGAAACAGCGCTGGCGATCAGCAAAAAAACATTGCCGGCCGAAGTGGCCCGGGCCGAAGCCGGTGTGAAGAGCGCCAGAGACTCCCTGGCCGATGCCGAAAAGAATTACCGGCGTTTCGAGGATCTGTTCAGCAAGAACGTGGTGACGGAAAAGGAACGTGATACGCTGAAGCTTCATTACGATGTCGCGCAATCGAGGCTTGCGGAAAGCGAATCGGTGTTGAGGCTCGGCCGGGGCAACCTCGAGCGGATTGAAGCCGCCAGAAACGATATCGCCACAGCCGTTGCGCAGATTGATGTGGCCCGGGCGGCGCTTGCCCAGGCAGCCATTCAATTGGAATACACGCGGTTGAAATCGCCGCTCGACGGCGTGGTGACCAGCCGTAATATCGAGCCGGGCGAGACGGTGAATATCGGGCGGGAAGTGATCACCATTTCCGATCTGGCGCGCGTGGATTTGAAAATATTTGTTGATGAGACCGCCATAGGCCACGTCCGGCCCGGTATGATCGTTGACGTGAGCATCGATACGTTTCCGGGCAGGATCTACAAGGGAACCGTATCTTTTGTTTCACCGGAGGGCGAATTCACGCCGAAAATCATCCAGACGCAAAAAGAGAGAGTCAAACTGGTCTATCTGGTGAAGGTATCCATTCCCAACCCAAACCACGAACTCAAAGCAGGGATGCCGGCAGACGCCCGCCTGCGCCCGTAACGGAGGGGCACGATGGTCGATCTGTCTTTAAGCCGGCGTCCGGTGGTGGACGTTCAAAATGTTTCACTCCATTTTCAACAGGTGGAAGCGGTCCGGAATGTTTCGTTTAATGTGCCCCGTCAAAGCATTTTCGGACTGGTCGGTTCCGACGGCGCCGGCAAATCCAGCGTCCTCAGGCTCATTGCCGGCATGATCAACCCGAATCAAGGTGTCATTTACATCGACGGTTTGAACGCCGCCTCATCTAGACGGAAAATCAAGCATTTCATCGGCTACATGCCTCAGCGCTTCGGTCTTTATCAGGATCTGACCGTCGAAGAGAATATGGATTTTTTCATGGATGTGTTTGGTGTCCCGCGCGCCGAAAGAAAAAAACGCAAGGAAAAATATCTGGGTTTTTCCAACCTGTTGCCCTTCACGGACCGGTTGGCCGGCAATCTTTCGGGCGGCATGAAACAGAAGCTGGGTCTGGCCTGCGTCTTGGTGCATGAACCGGGGCTGCTGATTCTGGATGAGCCGACCAACGGCGTCGATCCGGTCTCCCGGCACGAATTCTGGGATATCCTGGATGCCATGAAACAGGCGGGCATGACGCTGCTGATTTCAACCGCCTATCTGGACGAAGGCGAAAAGTGCGATCAGCTGGCCCTGATGCATGCGGGCGTCATTCTGGAGCAAAACTCACCGGCCGTCATTCGGGGGAATGCCCCGTCACTGGAGGCGGCCATCGTTGCGCGGATCAAGGATGTGGATCAGGAGCTTGCCCATGACACGTTCTCCCTCTGACGCCATCGCGGTTTCCCGGCTGGAAAAAAAATTCGGCGATTTTGTCGCGGTCAATAAAATCAGCTTCCGGGTTAAAAAAGGCGAGATCTTCGGATTCCTCGGCGCGAACGGTTCCGGAAAATCCACGACCATCCGCATGCTGTGCGGCATTATCACACCGACGTCCGGCGAAGGGACAGTGGCCGGTTTCGACATCGTGCGCGAGCCGGAAAACATTAAACAGGCCATCGGCTACATGTCGCAGAAGTTTTCACTGTATGAAGACCTGACGCCTTACGAAAACGTCAGGTTTTATCTCGGGATTTACAGCGTTCCGCAGCATCAATGGCCGGAGCGCATGGATTGGATATTGAGTGTGACGCGCCTGCAGGAGGTCCGCAATCGCCTCACGCGCGAATTGCCGCCGGGCTGGCGCCAGCGGCTGGCACTGGGATGCGCGCTCCTGCATCAACCGCAGATCCTGTTTTTGGATGAGCCGACATCGGGCGTGGATCCGATCACCCGTGAGCATTTCTGGAATTTCATCCGGCAGCTTGCCGCCCGGGGCATGACGGTCTTTGTGACCACCCATTACATGGATGAAGCGCGCTTCTGCGAACGGATTGTCATGATTAACGCGGGACGCATTGTGGCGGAAGGAACCCCGCCGGAAATTGTCGCGGCAGCCTGTCCGGGCCTTGCCGGCGCCGATTTAAACGATGCGTTCATCCAGTTGATGAAGAGGACACCGGATTGAATCCCATCAGATTAAAAGCCATAATCCGCAAGGAATTTTATCACCTGATCCGGGATTACCGAAGTCTGTATCTGGCGTTTGCCATTCCGCTTTTGTTGATTATTCTGTTCGGCTATGCGCTGAGCCTGGACGTGGACCATATTCCCACCGTTGTTGTCGATTATGACAGGACCGAACTCAGCCGCGATTTCACCGGCAAGCTTTCCGCCTCTCCCTATTTTGATATTCTGGCCAGCCCCGATTCCTCAGCGCAGGCAACCGATTATCTTGACCGCGATGAAGCGTCCGTGGTCATCGTGATTCCGCCGGATTTTACAAAACATATCAGAGCCGACCGGGCCGCCGAGATGCAAATCATCATCGACGGCAGCGATCCGATTTTTGCCGGCGCCGTGCGCGGATATTTAACGGCTTTTACCGAGTCCTATAATTCGAAGCTCTTGATGTCCTTTCTCAACCGTCAGGGGCTGAAGACGATCAAGCCACCCGTGGAAGGACGAATCCGGATCTGGTTTAATGAGGATCTGGAGAGCCGCAACTTTATCCTTCCGGGCATCATCGCCATCATCATCATGATTGTCGGCGCCATGCTGACATCCCTGGTGATCGCCAGGGAATATGAAAGCGGAACCATGGAAACGATTAAGTCTCTGCCGGTTACCGCTGGCGAATTCCTGCTGGGCAAAGCGATTCCCTATTTTTTCATCGGACTGGCCGATGTGTTCATCGCCATGCTGCTGGGGCAGCTTCTGTTCGGCGTGGTGATGAAGGGGAGTTTCTGGCTGATGGTTCTGGCCACCTCTTTATACCTGGTGTGCGCGCTTTTGCTGGGGTTATTGATTTCGTCCGTGACCCGGTCGCAGCTGGTGGCCAATCAGGCTGCCGTCATGCTGACCTACCTGCCGTCCCTGCTTTTGTCCAATTTTGTCTTTCCGATTATCAATATGCCGGTCGTGCTGCAGTGGGTGACGTATCTTGTTCCGGCAAGATACTACATTGACATTCTGGTGGGCGTCTATCTGCGCAACACCGGTTTGAACTACCTGGGGCCGGATATGGCCGTGCTGGGCGTCATGTGTCTCATTCTGATGGGGCTCAATTTCCTTCCTTTGAAAAAGGAGGGTCTATGAGCTGGACAAGGATTCGGGAGCTGGTGCGCAAGGAATTTATTCAGCTGTTGAGAGACAGGCGTTACCGTCTGATCCTTTTTGTGGCGCCGTTTATCCAGATGCTGGTTTTCGGCTATGTCGTCAATTATGATATCCGGAATATCCGCGTCGCGGTGGTCGATTATTCCCAAACGCTGGAAAGCCGGAAACTCGCCGACGCCTTTGCCGGGAGCCCGATTTTTTCCATTACCCACCGGCTGCGCGACGAAAGAGCCCTTGAGGATCTGCTGCTTGCCGGCCGGTTGGATATGGGCATTAAAATCGCCCCCGATTTTGCGGCGATCGTTCGAAAAGGGCAAACCGCTTCGATTCAGATCATTGCCGACGGTTCGATGAGCAATATGGCGGCGCTGCGTATAGCTTATGTGTCCAGTGTTCTGGAGAAATTCAACGCGGAAACCCTCCGTGAACTCCATCCGCAGAAGCTGCAATACGGCCGGATCGATGCGCGCATCCGCACCTGGTATAACCCCAACATCGAGAGTCAGTATTTCTTTGTGCCCGGGATTGTGGCGTTTGTGATCATGCTGATTTCTCTGCTTTTGACCTCGATTGCCATTATCCGGGAAAAGGAAGCAGGCACCATGGAACAGCTTATCGTGACCCCTTTGAAATCCTATGAACTCATTTGCGGGAAAACCATTCCCTATATCATCCTGTCACTTTTACAGCTGACGGTCGTTATTATTCCTGCCATCACCTGGTTCGACATACCGCTCAAGGGCAGTATTCCGCTTCTGTTTTTTGCCGCCTGTTTGTTTCTGCTTTCCACGCTGGGCGTTGGTTTGTTTATCTCGACCATTTCGGCGACGCAGCAGCAGGCCATGATGACGACCTTCTTTTTTATTCTTCCGTTCTTCATGCTCAGTGGTTTTGTATTTCCAATCGACAATATGCCCGTCGTCGTCCAGTGGCTGACCCTGCTGAATCCGCTGAGATATTTCCTGGTGATTCTGCGGGGTATATTTCTCAAAGGCGTCGGACTGGACATTCTCTGGCCTCAGTATCTTTTGCTGGCGATTTTGGGGATCGTGGTTTTTTCCGGTGCGATTGCCCGCTTTAAAAAACGGCTGGATTAGTGTAAGGAAGGCANNGGCAATAGGCGATAGGTCGGGGTGAAGGCAGAAGGTAAGGCATGTGCTGAAGGTTATTGACGATGAAAAACTGATTGCCAGATACGCGCGGCAGTTTACCAAAAGCTTCCGGCCGTTTATCGATGATAAGATTAAGGTGAAGCTGGGGCATCAGGGGGCGAGTTTCGGGGCAAAAGTGGCCTGGTCCAAAAAACTGGGCATCTGGATATTTTCCCAGGCCACCCGGAATGTCCGCTACTGGAACGCCTTCGGCAGAGGCAAGCCTCCGGCGTCAGGCCACCTGCCGATTACGGCGGAGATCAATTTCCCCTGGGCGGGAATCGACCGAAAAACCGGCGCGGCTTTTGCCCAGGATGCGCAAAAGCAAATCTATGTCATCCACCGGGGTATCATCGGGGGCGGCAAGAAAGGCATCGGCAAATCCCTTTTTGAAGAAAACTATCGGGGCGTCTGGGCCTGGATGGAGGACGGCGATTCGCTTGCGCAGGTTGCGGTGATCGGATGCCTGGGAAGCAGCCGTTTTGCCCTGCAAGCCGCTCAGTTTGTCGGGAAAATTGAAAAACTGAAATCAACGGCATCGTTTTCTTCTCA
>DNYQ01000242.1 GCA_003506745.1 Syntrophaceae bacterium | reverse complement strand
GCTTTTGTCCTTGCCATACTTGCCGCGAACGGCAATGTTACCCTGACGGCGCAGACCGTAATCCTTACACTTCTCGTTGGAACAAAAATATTGCTCAAGTTCGTTCATTGATTGCCTCCGGTTTAAAAAGGATTTCAGCCAAGGCAACCATAATACAAACCGAAACCATTTGTCAACTAAATGGGGACATAATCGTTCATTTTGATGGCTCCGAAAATGGTAGCCTACTATTTTTTAGATCTCTCCTTTACGGATATACACTTACTCTTGCCATATCCTCTCGTTGGCGTATCTTCTTTAACTAGAACATTATCCTCAAATGTAAGCGCATATACAAAGTCATTATCACCACAATTATAATGCCAAATTTCAGTCTTTATTTCCTCTTGCTGATAGCCGCCGGTTGTATAGGAAGTTGATCGCTTGTATTCAGTTCCCGAAGCGAATGTACCCTTTACCTCTTTCTTTTTCCCGGTAATGTATTCCGGTTCGCCACATTTATACAACACCGCACCCGTGCTTTCGCCACAACTAACAATTTCATCGCCACAGCGAAAGCCTAGGCTGCTAGAGGGTAGTGATAGCATTGCAATACACAGCATAGGGACAATCGAAAAATAAATGGGCTTCATTTTGATCCTCCAAATGAATTAATCTTCCGGGCAAATATCAACAGAGGTTAGCTAACTAATCTCATTTATTTTGCATATATCTTTTTTGTAAACATAAGCGTCAAAGAGGGTGATGGAGATGGTAAAATTTTATTATTATTTCATTTATCGCGCTTATCACTTGTCAAAAAGAATGCCAGGCATCCAAGAATTAAAACCCCTATCCATTGTATGAACAACTGAGATTCGTTTACCATACAAGAAGGGAAAGGATAATTACCTTTGCGAATGTAAAAGAGAAAATCATACCCACAATCAAAATAGACCCCTGCTTTACGAAACACGAGCGGCGGAAAAAGGAGCATAGATAATATGATCATCGCAACAATAATTAATACAATTTTTTGCTTACCATTTATTCGCATTTTTTTTCATCTCGCCTGTTAGGAAGATGCACCATCAAATATGGATAACTATTAAATTCAAAAGGAAAAGAAATTTGTTCAAACTTTCGTAAGATTGTAAAAAAAAGATAATTGTATGTCAAGGAGATTGTGGCGACTAAACAAGATGGCTTTTTGAGCAAAAAATATGTCAAAAGCCAGAGTGGGGGTTGTGATTATTCGGAAATGAAATCACCGTTTTTTTCTGGCAGAGGGGGGAAGCTTTTTCCCTAGAAAAGCATTTTTTTGCGCTGTAGCTATCACTGCTAATTGCCGATTTTATTGAAAAAATATGCGAAAGTCTGTCATAGGGTATATGTAACGAAGGCCGGGGTGGGTGCGAAGAGGCATAGGCCCCTTGTCGGCCCATAGAATAACGATCTTTTTTTTCCGTGGGCGCGGCTGTTTGCTTGTCGCCCGCAAATCAATCCTATCTTGCCATGCTATGCCCTACCCTGCCGATCAATGGATAAAAGGTCAAAGAGGATTCCAAAGGGGGAATGATGAACCGGCGAAACTATGCCGGGAAAGCTTGCCCGGCGACGTGGTTTTTTCCCTGTTTTTTGTCCCAAAGTGGGAACATAGTGGGAATTTTCACCTTGCAAAAGAAAAAGGACTTATATTTTTAGCGCCTAAGTCCTTCTGATTTACTGCCTAAACCATTGTTTTTATTATTGGTACCTGGGGTCGGAATCGAACCGACACGTCGCTAAGCAACGAGGGATTTTAAGTCCCTTGCGTCTACCTATTCCGCCACCCAGGCCCAATGTTTGAATAACGGAATAAACTGGGCGGCTTATAGTATTTTTAGTTTGGTGTGTCAAGAACTTGATCGATACCCGATGAACACAACAAATCATTCCTTTTGTTTCTTGTGGCCTGTCCGTGTTTTATGATAAGCATCACAAAATTCCTGAAAGGACCAAAGCATGCAAGACATCGATCTGATCATCTCGGGCGGAAAAGCCCTGCTGGTGAATGACCATAACACCTGTTTGGAAAATGCCGGAATTGCCGTCAACGCCTCTTCCATCATCGATATCGGCCAAAAAGAAGAGATCCTTAAAAAATACAGCGCGAAAAAAATAATTGACGGCGAAAATTCTCTGATTCTGCCCGGTTTCGTCAACACGCATACGCACGCAGCGATGACCTGTTTCCGCGGAATAGCGGATGACCTGGAGCTGATGGACTGGCTGAACAATTACATTTTCCCGGCTGAAGCTAAAAACGTCAATTCACACCTGGCCTATTGGGGATCGCTTTTGGCCTGCGCGGAAATGATCAAATCCGGCACAACGACTTTCTGCGACATGTATATCTTTGAAGACGAAACAGCCCGCGCGGCTAAAGAGGCGGGGATGCGCTGCCTCATCGGGGAGGTGCTGTTCGACTTTCCCTCACCCAATTGCAAAACGCCGTCGGAAGGCCTGGCCTGCACGCGAAGGCTGGCTGAAAAATGGCAAAACGATCCCTTGGTGAATATCATCGTCGAACCCCATTCGCTTTATACCTGCTCGCGCGGCGTATTGGAGAGCGCCAAAAAAACCGCTGACGACTATGGGTTGATGATCGGGCTTCACCTGCAGGAAAACGTGGAAGAAGCGGACCAGCTCCGTCAGAAATTCGGCAAGGATCCGGTGGCCTTTCTGGATGAAATCGGCTACCTCAACGAACGGCTGCTCGCTTTTCACTGCGTGTATTTCTCAGCCTATGACATCAGTCTTTTTGCCAGCAACGGCTGCAAGATCTCGCACAACCCGGCCAGCAATATGAAACTGGCCAACGGCATCCCTCCCTTAACGGAAATGCTNNGTGCGCATGGCGACCATCAACGGAGCAAAGGCTCTGGGCTTGAACCATCTCACCGGCTCCCTGGACATCGGCAAAAAAGCGGACATCATCCTCATCGGTCTGGACAAGCCGCATTTAACGCCGATTTACAACGAATATTCCCATCTGGTTTATGCGGCAGGCGGCGCGGATGTCGATACGGTCATTATTAACGGCAAAGTCGTGATGGAAGACCGGCGGTTGTTAACGCTCAATGAATCTGATATCATGCACCAGGTTCGGGAAATTGCCGTCAACATCAAGAAAAGCATGAACCTGTAAGGAGCTGGCTGAAATATGTTCTCAAAAAAGCGCAAGCATTTATTCGCCGGTGTATTGCCGGTCGTTTTCATGGGGCTGTTGATCCTGCCCCTTGTGTCTTTGGCTGCGGTCAAAGAGGTCACCCTGTTTCCCGATTCGGCAAAGGTTGAGGAAACCGCAAAGGTCAGCCTCCAAACCACCGGCGCCAATAAAAATCAGGTGATCATTGTTTTACCGCCTCAGGCCGACCCGGAATCGCTGATGGTTTCCCCGCCTCCGGCAAGCCGCATCAGAATAGACGATATCCAGATAAAACCCGTAACGCGCGTCGATGAAAACAGAATCGCCCAGCTGCGCGCCCAGTTGAAAAAATCCCAGAATGAAAAAAAGGAAATGCAGGGCAGACTCAAGGCGCTGGATATTCAGCTTCAGTTCTGGCAGGCTCAGACCAAGGCCAAAACCAAGACCGTCACCGAAGCGGACACGCTGGCGTCGGCCATCGGCAGAAACAGCCGTAAAATCTATTCTGAAAAAAATGCTCTGGAAACGGAATTGGAAAAAATTGAAAAGCAAATCAAAGAGATTCAGGATCAATTAAACCAGGCCGCCGGAAAAAGTGAAAAAGCCTGGGAGGCCGCCGTTACCCTGTCCGGCGTCATGCCCAATGATGCCGTTCTGAACTACAGCTATATGCTGGGCGGCTGCGGCTGGCAGCCACTTTACCGCCTGGAGGCTCTGCCTTCCTTGAGCGGCATCCTTTTCTCCTGGGACGCGGATATCTGGCAATCCACGGGAGAAGACTGGAAATTAGTCCAGATTCATCTGGCCACCCTGCAGCCGGTTCGAACCATCACCCCTCCGGAACTGCCCCCGTGGGTCATCAAGCCCAGAACGGCCGTAATTTACAAATCAGCGCGCCGTGAGGAAAGATCGGCGCCGGCGATGCTTGCCCTGGAAGCGGCCAATGACGCCGTCGCGGGGCAGTCTGAGCCGGTTGAAACGGCCCACACCACTTATTCGGTCTGGTCACTGGGCAAAAAGACCATCACCGCGGGCGATCGCCAGCGCCTGAAGATCAAAGAGGAAACCTGGCCCGCCCAGTTTCTTTTTCTGGCGCGGCCCAGCGTTTCACCGCAGGCCTTTCTGGAAGCGAAGATTAAACTGCCTCAGCCTGTTGAAATACCTTCCGGGCAGGCGACTTTCGTCATCGACGGCGCGATGATCGGCAAACGGCCGTTTGCCCTTGCCGGAACGGAGGCGGATATTTACTTCGGCAACAGTCCTTTTATTACCGTCAGCACCTCAACCGTAGCCGACCTGTCGGGCGCGACAAAATTCTTTCAGAATAAACAGACACGGCAGTGGAAGTGGCTGATCGAAGTTAAAAACGCAGGCCATGTGCCCGTTCGGCTACGCATTGAAGAACCTGTACCGCAGCCCCGCGATGAAAGAATAAAACTGAGTTTCAAACATCAGCCGGAGCCGTCGGAAAAAGACGGCAATAAATTTATCTGGCTTGTCGATGTGCCCGCTATGCAGAAGAAAAGCATTGAAACCGGCGTCGAACTGGAAGCGCCCAAGGATATGCCCATTGATTTCGGCTGGCGGCGTTGACAGCCGGTGGTTGAGATAAATGCTGCCGCAAAATCATCCCCATAGCCAATGGTTCCGCAGGATTGAACAGCAGGCGGACCATATCATGATTGGCGATTATTACCGCCTGCTTCAGGCGCTCAAGTCAATGGACAAGCGGCGACTTGGGTCGTCGGACAAGATGCGGCATGCTTTAGCCAAACTGGAAGACAGGCTGGGCGTCTCTGCGCTGCGTGTTCAAAAGCGCCGTCTGTCCGTTCCCGCTTTGACTTTTCCCGCCGAGTTGCCCATCACCGCAAAGCGCCAGATTATCATCGATACCGTCCGGAAAAACCAGGTCGTCGTCATTACCGGCGAAACAGGATCAGGTAAAACGACGCAGATTCCCAAGATGTGCCTGGCGGCAGGTCTGGGGCTGCGCGGCATGATCGGATTGACACAGCCCAGGCGGATCGCCGCCGTCAGCATTGCGTCTCGCATCGCAGCGGAACTGGGACAGCCCTGCGGCGAATCCGTCGCCTATAAAATCCGCTTTGAAGAAAAAACATCGGCGGAGCCACTCATTAAAGTCATGACCGACGGCATCCTGCTTAACGAAACGGTGCAGGACAGAGAGCTGACGGCATATGACACGATCATTGTGGATGAAGCGCATGAACGCA
>DNYQ01000080.1:2446-5387 GCA_003506745.1 Syntrophaceae bacterium | reverse complement strand
GAACCAGATCGTTCAACTGCCCGTATTCCTTAGCACCCTTGAGATCCATGATTTTCGCCCAGTTGGCGGACACATCCTCGATGGACGGAATCTTCTTGCCGCCCCCGACGACGATACCGGGACTCGTCATGATCGCCGCCCGGTTGTAGAAACCGGCGCCGGCATTATAGATCATGCCCGTCGCCTCACACGCCTCCGAACAGAGATACAGGACGATCGGCGCCACGTATTCCGGCTTCATCTTCGCCAGCAGGTCGGGCGGCAGGATGTCCTCCGTGAGACGGGACGCGGCAATGGGCGCCACCGTGTTCACTTTAATGTTGTACTTCGCGCCCTCGAGCTTGAGTGTGTTCATGAAGCCCACGAGCCCCAGCTTCGCCGAGCTGTAGTTCGTCTGACCGAAATTACCGTAAAGGCCTGCGGCAGATGTCGTCATGACGATCCGCCCGAAGCCATTGTCCCGCATGACGCCGAAAGCCGGACGCGTCACGTTAAAGGCCCCGTTCAGATGAACATCCAGAACAGCCTGCCAGTTTTCCGGCTCCATTTTGAGAAGGCCCTTATCCCGCAGGATGCCCGCATTGTTGATCAGGATGTCAACTTTCCCAAAAGCATCAACGGCTGTCTTGACGATGTTCTCCCCCCCGTTCGCGGTCGCGACATTATCATAATTCGCAGTCGCTTCTCCTCCCAGGGCTTTGATTTCATCAACGACTTTGTCCGCCGGACCGGCTGCTCCTTTGCCTGAGCCGTCCCTGGCGCCGCCAAAATCATTGACCACTACTTTTGCACCCCGCCGGGCAAACTCAAGGGCATACACACGCCCCAGTCCGCCGCCCGCACCGGTGACAATGGCCACTCGACCATCAAAACGGATTTCCTTACTTGCTCCCATAATCTTTCTCCTTTTTGTAAAATTTCTCTTGAAAGCAATCTCTTATATCTGTGGACAAATACCCCATCTAAGCCAGGAAGTT
Source organism: Syntrophaceae bacterium (assembly GCA_003506745.1). Classification (GTDB taxonomy): domain Bacteria; phylum Desulfobacterota; class Syntrophia; order Syntrophales; family Smithellaceae; genus UBA8904. The sequence continues at coordinate 4,410 of DNYQ01000080.1, read as the reverse complement.
AGAACAGCTTGCTTACCCTCTCTTAACGTTTCCTCGGCCTCTTTCACCATTCGCTCCAGCAGTTCCTTGCACGTGGGCACATCCTGGATGAGTCCAATCGACTGCCCCACCATCATAGGGGCAACATCCACATCGCCATCATCCCATGCCTGTTTCATTCGCTCACCGGCAATGCGGGGGGTCAACACCATGGTTGTGACATCATCGTCCAACGGATGACCGCCCTCCTCGATGCCGGCGGCGTAAATGCCGTCGTAGCCCGCCTTCTGGGCATGCAGGGCATGACGCACCGACCCCACCTTGTGAAAAAGCTTAACCCCTGTTTTTTTCAGCATATCGATATACTCGGGTCCTACCGCCTTATTCACCGGATCGCCGGATACCTCGATGCCCGACACTTTTTCTTCCGCGCAGATCCGCAGGTACATCTGGTGATGCCCAGCCGTGATGCGCACCGAGGGAAGAATGGTGATGCCCACCATAAACGGCCGGTCGGTCAGCTTGCGGGTTTCCCGGATGGCGTTTCGGAACCCCTCTTCCGTTTCATAATTGGCGGCGGTAAGATTTCCCATCCCCCCTGCATTAGAAATCGCCGCGCACAGTGTCGGCTTGCAAAGCCACATCATCGCCCCACAGATAATGGGGTACTTGATACCAAACATCTCGGTTATTGCCGTTTTCAAACATCGCGCCCCTGTTCACCTTCAGCGCAAAATCTTGTCCAATCAAATATTCCATCTATTAATTCCATCAATTGATGGTCAACTTATTTAGAAATTTATCATTTGTCAAGTTATTTTTGAAAAAATACTGCAACGATCCATTCCCCTGTCTTTATTTATAATTATCGACAGCAGCCGGCATGCAATGTTCACGGCGACTTGCATTCATCCCCTGATCCCCTTTGCAAAACAATTCTCTCCAATTAAACCATCTTGACTTTTCTTATGATTTAAAATATCGGTACTCTCAGTTGAGGGTAACCGGCAAACACGGCAGGCAGAAAAAGTCAAGAGGAGTCACACAATGGAAGACTACATACACCACACGATCGGTGAAGAAGTGCGCTTCATTGCGGGTTGTTATGAAATCGTCGAAGAAGGATGCCTGACGCACGACCAAAGAGAGTTTATCTATCTGATGGGAATTGCAACCGTTGACAACGCATGCTGCGGACAGACCGGTTGCCGGTTTCTGCTCATCCCCGGTTACATTCATTCCTGGAAGACAAAAACAAATGCCCAGGGGAAACCGGTCAGCGAAGTGGAACCGATTACCGATAAGCAGAAACAGGCGGCCATCAGGGCCTTCCTGGAGGCTTGCTACCCCTATGCGCAGATCAATTTTTCCGGAAAATCAAATTTCACGTAAAATAGGTTTACAGCGGTTAATCAACCACCTCGCGGCAAGCTGTCGAAGTATGAAATGAACGTCATGATAGCGCAGCAAGCTTAAGGAGAATTAACGCTCGTCCCGCCAAAGCGGGATTAAAATGATGCAAAAGGCGGCCGAGCCGCGCTGATCCGTTTCCAGCCTCGCCCCGAAATAATCCCTGCTGTCTTGTCAAAAACAGAAAATCCTTGACGGTTGATAATTATTATCGTAGGTATTCAATCAAATGATGGAGTAAAAAATGAAATCACCTCTTGAAAAAGCCCACAAAAATCCTGAATCCATGAACTCGCAGGCGCTCCTGGACATGATGACCATTCAGCTTGAAAAAGCCCACAAAAATCCTGAATCCATGAAGGCAAGGATTCTTGCCGCCGCCCGCCGTATTTTCGGCGAATACGGCTTCCACGGAACAACCACCCGCATGATCGCCAGCGAAGTAGGCATCGACATTTCCACCCTTCACTACCACTGGGGCGATAAAAACGATCTCTATGAAGCCGTCGTCATGGATGTGAACAACGATCTGGGAAGAGAGCTTCTCAAGGTGGAAAAAATCGTCCACGGCAGCT
>DNYQ01000080.1:0-2411 GCA_003506745.1 Syntrophaceae bacterium | reverse complement strand
ATGTTGAAACTTGATCGAAAGAATTACATCCGCACAGTCAAGGAAACTCTGAAATTCATCCTCATCCCCGCATTCGTCCTCTACGAGGGAAAAACAAAAAAGGGCGGGAACAGTCCCAGGACCCCTCTGACCCCAAAAAAGAAGAAAAGCCCGACCAACTCGAACGGCGGATAAAACAGGATCATCCCTGATCACACCATCACCGGCCGCTAAACTTTAAGCTGTTCCCCGACTTTTTTTGGAATCCCCGGCTACAAACCCCGCATGGAATCCGGCCGCAGCAGCCGCGCATCGCGCCCGGCGAGAACCTGATCCACCAGGGCGATCATTTTTTGTTTATCTTTCTGAAGCGTGCCGGTTATGGGCAGATAGTTGGAAGCGTGCGTGCCGACGAATTTCAGATGGTCGATCGTAATATTTTCAAAAATCTGTTTCATCTCGGCCAGGGTTTCAAAGGGATCCAGCAGCTGAAATTCGCCTTTCTGCACCTGACGGTAGAGCACCGTTCCCGGCACGGGCGTCACGGTCAGAGCAGCCAGATACTGGGGCCTTATCTCGTTACAAATTCCGGCCGTAGCCAGGGCATGACGAACGGACGCATCGCCCGGACCGGCCAGACCCAGAAGAACCATAACGGATAAATTAATGTCGGCTTCCACAAGCCGGCGACCGGCCAGAAGCATCTCATCATATCCCACACCTTTTTTAACTTTCCTGAGCAATTCGTCATCGCCTGTTTCCACGCCGATATAAGCCTTGGTCAGACCGGCAAGCCGAAGCGAGCGCAATTCCCCGGGTGTTTTCGACAAAGTGCTTTGCGGCCCCACATAACTGCCGACATGCCGCAGCGAGGGAAAGGTTGCATAAAGCGTATGGATGATTTCAAGCAGGGTTTCGGTCTCGATGGCAATCGCATCGCCGTCGCACAGGAACACTTTTTCCAAGTCGCCGTAGTAATCCCTGGCCATGCGGATATCTTCCAGAATCTCGTCGGTCCGCCGTACGCGATACTTTGCGTCTTTATACATGCCGCAGAAGGTGCATTGATTGTGGGAGCAGCCAATGGTGCATTGAAGCAAGTAACTCGCGGCCTCACTGAAAGGCCTGAAAATATTACCTTCGTATCTCATCTTTTAAAGCAGCCGTTCCGCACCGGCAATCCTGACCGTTGTTTTGATGATGCCGGGCGATTCTCCCGTAAAAACAATCATGAAAGGTATCCTTTCGTTGGGGAGCAACCGATCATTGGAATTGTTCCGGCCTTCCGGCAAAGACAATCTTTGTGCCATTTCTTCTTCGGTCATAGTCACCAGTTCTTCATCGTTTAAGATATTACCCGCATAACTTACCCGCTCGCCCAGAACAACCGCATAGGCATCCAGAATCTCCGCTTTGACCACGATGCGGGCAACGGAAAAATCCGCCTGGTTGACGGCCGTCCCTTCCACAACACGGATATTCCCCAGAATGTAATTATTAATCACCCGCTGCCGGATGTCCTGAAGTTTGATTTGCGCCGCAACAGACTGCCCCCCCTGTTGCTCTGCCGCACCGATATACTGATAGACAATCCGAACATAGCGTTCACCCAACGGGGGGAAAACAACAAAACTGATGAAAGCCGGCACAACGATAATGATCAAAATGGCCCAAATGACAAGTGCGACCTTCCGTCCCCCGCTTTTTTTACGAACCGGGGGTTGGAGCACTGCATCAGATGCCTCCCGGGATTCGTGCAGCTCATCAAGGTTTTCAAACTCCGTAGACAACGCCATATCTGCAAGACCCGCATCCGCACTGTCCGCCGATGAGGGCCCCTGTTTTATGTCGTCATCTGCGGTTTTTTCCTGGGCCATCACATCGTGAAGAAATTTGGCCACGTCATCATCCGGAATTTCTTTTTTAGCGGCAACGTCCGCCGGCTCAAAGGCCAGGCGGTTGGCGGTTTTCTCCGAAGCGACTTTTTGCGGGGGCACGGGTTTTATCTCCGGAATGTCGGCGGCCGCGGTCGTTTTCTTCGGGTTATCCTGGAAAAAAACATGCTGGCAGCGGCTGCAACGCATCCATAGACCGTCGCCGACGATTTGCGCATCATCAAAACGGAATTTTGTGCGGCATTGTTTGCACTGGATGATCATTGCTGTTCCTCATTTTTATGGTGACCCACCGGATCAATCACATAAACAGCCGGCAAATAACGATACTGCTCGTTGAAATCCAGCCCGTAGCCTACAATAAAACCGTCGTCCATTGTAAACCCGACGTAATCGGCTTCAAAGGGAACTTTTCTTCGGCTCCGCTTGTCCAGAAAAGCGCAGACCTTAACGGATTTCGGGTTTCTGGCTTTTAAGGTGTCAACGATGTATTGCAGCGTTAACCCGGAATCGACAATATCCTCAACGATCAGAACG
>DNYQ01000065.1:3985-4857 GCA_003506745.1 Syntrophaceae bacterium | reverse complement strand
ATGCGCGCATCCATACTGGTTCTGGGACCGCTGGTCGCGCGCATGGGCCGGGCCCGCGTGTCGCTTCCCGGCGGTTGCGCCATCGGCGCGCGTCCGGTCAACCTGCATATCAAAGCGCTCCAGGACATGGGCGCAAAAGTGGATTTGCAGGGCGGTTATATCGAAGCCAGGGCAGACCGGCTGAAAGGCGCCAATATTTATTTTGATCTGCCAACGGTAACCGGTACGGAAAATATCATGATGGCGGCAACTTTGGCCGAGGGAACCACTGTGCTCAACAACGCCGCGCGGGAACCGGAAATTGTCAACCTGGCGGACGTACTTAAAGGCATGGGCGCCAAAATCAACGGCGCGGGAACGGGTGTGATCACCATTACCGGCGTGACGTCGCTTGCAGGGACGGAATCCTCCATCATTCCCGATCGGATTGAAGCCGGCACCTTTATGATTGCCGCCGGCATGACCGGCGGTGAAATCAATGTGCTGGGCTGTCATCCCCAGCACCTGGAAGCGCTGATCAATAAATTGCGGGACACCGGCATGAAAATCAAACCGATTGACGGAGGGCTCAACGTCGCCGCCGGTGCCAAAATTCACAGCGTCGATGTCAAAACCCTTCCCTATCCCGGCTTCCCCACGGATTTGCAGGCGCAGATCATGGCCTACATGTCCGTCGGCAGCGGCCTTAGCGTCATCACGGAAACCGTTTTTGAAAACCGTTTCATGCATGTCAGCGAACTGATGCGCATGGGTGCGGACATTACAATTCACGGCGGCAGCGCCGTGGTGCGCGGCGTCCCCGCTTTATACGGCGCGCAAACCATGGCCACGGATTTGCGGGCTTCCGCCTCCTTGATTCTGGCGGCGCTGAT
>DNYQ01000065.1:0-3965 GCA_003506745.1 Syntrophaceae bacterium | reverse complement strand
TTTGACGGCTGCGACTTGACCGCGTCAACCGTCGAAGCAACACCGGCGGAAAGAAAAGAAGCCCTGGCCAAAGTAAAGCCTGAAGACCGGGAGGTCATCGAGCTGGCAGCCCGGCGGATTGAAAAATATCATCGTCAGCAGATCGCAGCCGGATACACGATGCGCGATGAAGGCGGCGGCGAACTGGGACAGCGCGTTTTGCCCCTGCAACGGGTGGGCATTTATGCGCCCGGCGGAAAGGCTTTTTATCCTTCCACGCTGCTGATGGCGGCCATCCCGGCGCGCATCGCGGGGGTTGGGGAAATCGTCCTGGTCAGTCCCGCAAAGGACGGCCGGTTAAATCCGCTCATTGCCGCGGCGGCTGATGTCGCGGGGGTCGATCGCATCTTCAAGATCGGCGGCGCGCAGGCCATCGCCGCGCTCGCCTACGGCACACCAACGATCCCGCGTGTGGATAAAATTGTGGGACCGGGCAACGCCTATGTCGCCGCGGCCAAAAAACTCGTGTTCGGACAGGTTGCCATCGACATGATCGCCGGTCCCAGCGAAGTTGCGATTATTGCCGATCAGACAGCCAATCCCGCTTTCGCGGCGGCGGACCTGCTGGCGCAGGCTGAACATGATGAGATGGCGGCGGCGGTTTTGTTTACGCCGTTTCCAGATTTAGCGGATATCGTGGCCGGAGAAGTTGAAAAGCAGATGCAAACCCTGCCCAAGAAAGAAATGATTGAAAAATCCCTGTCTTCCTTCGGTGCCGTCATCATAACAGCCGATATCGCCGAAGCCGTGGAACTGGTCAATTTTTTCGCGCCGGAGCATCTGGAACTAATGGTGGAAAATCCGGCCCAACTGGTGGAGAAAATCCGCAACGCTGGTTCCGTATTCCTGGGAAATTATACGCCGGAGGCTCTGGGCGACTATACCGCCGGCGCCAATCACATTTTGCCTACGGGGGGCACGGCACGTTTTTCCTCGCCTCTGGGTGTTTATGATTTCTGCAAGCGGATGAGCGTTTTGTCTTTCCCGCAGGCGGCTTTCGAAAAGCTTGCCGCGCAGACACGGCACTTTGCCGAGATGGAAGGACTGGACGCGCACGCCAATTCGGTGATTGTGCGGTGTCAAAATAAAGAAGGAGGACGGATTTCGTCCGCCCTCCTTCTTTTTTTTTCTACTGCAAATGTTTTTTCTGAACTCCGGCTTATTTCCTATTTGGCATGAAATTTATCAAACATAAAAGCGGCCGGATGCGATGATCGGCGGATCCTCGTGATCGATTGCGTAAATAATATCCTTGTTCATTTCCGCTTTAATGAGGTCAACCACCGGGCGTCGCTTATTCTGAAGTTTGGCAAAATTCATGACCTCGTCCATCAACTGGTCAATGTGGCAGGCTTTGGTAATAATATGATGCTCCTCGCATTCCTGCGCGGCGCAACGTTTTCCGGTCAGCACCATCTCATCGAGTTTGTAACGCGGAATGGCCTTCTTCATGGCCGCCATCATGCCCGGCAGAAACGGAATGCCCAGATCGACTTCCGGAAAGCACATAAAGCCCCGGTCCGACCGCATGAAACGAAAATCAAAGTAGCAGCACATGATCGCGCCGCCGGCAAAGGCATGCCCGGTCATCGCGGCAATCGTGGGCATAGGGTACAGCGCAATTTTTCGGAAAAGCGCCATCATGGTTTCAATAAATTTTTTTGCCGTTGCCACATCGTTTTTCTGCATGATCGGCATCAGCCACTCCAAATCGATCCCGTTGCTGAAGATTTTTGCATCCGCGCCCCGCACGACCAGGACGTTGGCGTCCGTCTCTTTTTCAATGTGATCCAGAACATTTATAAATTTTCCCAGGAAATTCAGATTCAAACGGTTTTCCCCTTCATTCAACGTTACAACGGCCACCTGGCCTTCCATCTTAATTTCAATCGGCATAATTTTTCTTCTTTCTTCAATATTTTTTTAAACTGTTCCTGACAGTTTACGCGTCACTTTTTCTTTTTACCGGACGACCTTTATCCCGTTGTGAAAATATTTTCAACCCTAATTTAAATTCTTGTTTTTTACCCTCAGCCTGGCGCTTTCGGTCTTTGGGCCTTTCCTATTCCAGCGCCTGTCTGGCCTCTTCCTTGGATTGAAAAATATGCGGGGCCAGATGGCGTTTTTTGAGTTCATCGCCCAGCTTCATGCGCAAAAACGCGCTGGTCGTGTAGCGGGTTACATCGCTGTAATATTCGGACACCACAAACTTGACCATTTTCACATAGGCGTCTTCCAGCTCCGGCGCAATCGCAAAGTTGTCATAATTGACGATGGTCTTGACGCGCTTGCCCAGCGGAGCGCAGATTTCCGTAACGCGCGACCGGATCGCCTCGACATCGCTTAAGCTGCGGACGTGGAGGCCTTCAAAATTGACGTAAAAAATATTGGTGGCCGAATCATAGGTGAGGCGTTCATTGATCGGAATGCTCAGGAGATCATCCTTGAGATCCATCGGCACCGGCTTGAAAATCCGCTCGTCCATGCTGCGAAGATTTTTGATGATGGGTTTAAACTCCATGTGCGCCAGAATATCTTTTTCCAGATCGACGCCGGGCGCGATCTCAATGAGCTCCACGCCTTCCTGCGTCAGTTTGAAAACGCATCGCTCCGTTACGTAAAATACCTGCTGGGTGCCCTGCTGCGCGGTCTTGCCGCTGAAAGTGATCTGCTCCACATCCTTGACGATTTTTTTCAGGCGCCCCTCTTTGACGATTTTGAGTTTGCCGTCTTCCACGGCCAGCTGCACCTCTCCGGCGGTAAATGTTCCGGCAAAAATGATCTTCTTGGCGTTTTGCGTAATATCAATGAAACCGCCGCAACCGGCCAGTTTAGGGCCGAACTTGCTGACATTCACGTTGCCGTGGGAATCCATCTGGGCCAGCCCCAGGCAAGCCAGATCCAGCCCTCCGCCATCGTAAAAATCGAACTGCAAATGCATATCATTAAGAAAATCCATATTGGTGGCTGTGCCGAAATCTTTGCCGCCGGAGGGAATGCCGCCGATGGAGCCTGCTTCCGCCGTCAACGTCAAATAATCAAAAATGCCCTCCTCGTTGGCGACGTTGGCCACGCCTTCCGGCATGCCGATGCCCAGATTCACCACCATGTTGGGACGAAGTTCAAAAGCGGCCCGACGAGCGACAAGCTTGCGTTCCCCCATGGGGAGCGGCTCCACGGTTGCCGTGGGAATCTTGAATTCGCCGCTGAAAGCCGGATTATAGGGTGTCGCATACGTCTGCCAGTGATTTTCCGGTTTGGCCACAATCACACAGTCCACCAGAATGCCGGGAACCCTGACATGGCGCGGATTGAGCGCGTGGCGATCGGCGATTCTTTCCACCTGCACGATCACAAATCCGCCGGAGTTTTTCGCCGCCATGGCAATCGGCAGCATCTCCAGCGTTAAAGGCTCCTTTTCCATCGTAATGTTCCCGTCCATATCCGCGGTTGTCCCGCGCAAAAGCGCCACGGAAATCGGAAGAGTCTTGTAGGCCAGATATTCCTTCCCGTCGAAATGAACCAGTTCAACCAAGTCTTCCTGCGTGATCGCATTGACCTTGCCGGCCGACAGACGCGGATCGACAAAGGTCCCCAACCCCACATGCGTAATCGTTCGCGGCAGGTGACCGGCGATATCGCGGTACATATGCGTAATGACACCCTGGGGAAAGTTGTAGGCTTCCATCTTTCCTTCCAGCGCCAGCTGCTGCATTTTGGGAACCAGCCCCCAATGTCCGGCGATCATCCGCCGGACCAGACCGGCATGTGCCAAACGGTTGCCGCCTTTTTCCTTGCCGTCGCCAATGCCCGCCGCCATGACCAGCGTGAGATTTTTCGGCTCGCCCGTCTTCAAAAAGCGGTCTTCCAACCCCCGCAGCAGTTCTTCAGGCGAGTAGCCAACAAAACCGTTGACCGCCACGGTA
>DNYQ01000298.1 GCA_003506745.1 Syntrophaceae bacterium | reverse complement strand
CAGCTTTCAGGGCATGGAGGAGGAAGGCCTGAAAGTCCTGGATTCCGTCAGTAAAAAAACGGGGCTGCCGACTGTGACGGAAGTGGTCAATCCGGCGGACGTTGATCTGGTGGAATCCTATGCGGACATGCTCCAAATCGGCGCGCGCAATGTTCAGAACTTTGCGCTGCTCAAAAAAGTCGGCCACGCGCGCAAACCGGTGCTTCTGAAAAGAGGCATGATGACGACCATCGAGGAGCTGCTCATGTCGGCGGAATACATTCTGTCTTCCGGCAACCCCAACGTGATTCTTTGTGAACGGGGCATCCGCACCTTTGAGACGGCCACGCGCAATACGTTGGACATCAGCGCCGTGCCGGTGCTGAAAAACCTGACGCATCTGCCGGTGGTGATCGATCCCAGCCATGCCGCCGGCAACTGGAAATATGTTATTCCGCTTTCACGCGCGGCCTTGGCCGTGGGTGCGGACGGCATTATTGTGGAAGTGCATCCCGAACCGGAAAAAGCGGTTTCCGACGGCGCGCAGTCGCTGAAACCTGAAAAATTTTATCAACTGATGGACGATGTGCGGACGCTTGCCAAAGCCATGCGCGGCTGATAAAATGGAGCCCCTATGAAAACATTGAAAGTCAATCTTGATAAAAAAGCTCTGTCGTCCCACGAGATTCGCATCGGCCGTAATATCCTTGACCGGGTGATTCTGCTGATTGCGAAAAACCACAAGGCCTCGCGCTATGGCATCGTAACGGACAGTCATGTGAACAGGCTGTATGGAAAAACCCTGCAGGATGCCATGACCGATGCGGGGTTGAACGCCTTTGTTCTGGAAATCCCCGCGGGAGAGCCTTCCAAAAATATGGCGACGGTCATGGAGATTGCCGGGAAACTTCTGGCGGCGGGCGCCGACAGGAGAACGATGCTGATTGCGCTGGGCGGCGGCGTGGTGGGCGACCTGACGGGTTTTATCGCGTCAATTTATATGCGCTCGGTTCCGTATATTCAGATTCCGACCACCCTGGTCGGTCAGGTGGACAGCGCCGTCGGCGGGAAAACGGCCGTGGACCTTCCTCAGGGAAAAAACCTGCTGGGGACCTTTTATCAGCCGCAGGCCGTTTTTATGGATTTGAGTTTCCTCGACACGCTGCCGGATAAAGAGTTTCAAAACGGACTGGCCGAGATCATCAAATACGGCATTATTGAAGACGAGAAATTATTTCAACTGCTGGAAGAGGAAATGGAGGCGGTCAAAAGCAGGGATTCCGGACTGCTGTTGAAAATCATCGAAACCTGCTGCCGGATTAAAAAATCCATTGTGGAGATCGATGAGCGGGAACAGGGACTCAGGCGAATATTGAACTTCGGCCATACGCTGGGGCACGCCTTCGAGGCCGTATCGGACTACCAACTGTCACACGGCGAAGGTGTGGCGCTCGGCATGGTCGCTGCCGCCCGGCTGTCGGTTAAAATGAAGTATTTGCCGGAAAGTGAATTGATTCGCGTGGAGCAGGTCATCGCGGAGGCGGGACTGCCCATCAGACTTCAGGCCTCAGTTGATCAGCAGGCCGTCATCGACCGTCTGAAGGTGGATAAGAAAAAAAAGGACGATGTGGTCCATTTTGTTCTGATCAAGAAAATCGGCCTGCCGTTTGTCAACGGCGGCATCAGTGACCGGATGATCNNCATGAGAAAAAAAGACCGGGACATCATCCGGCTGCTCAATGAACGCGCTCAGATTTCCGTTAAAATCGGTCGGGTGAAGGGACAGGCCGGGCTTAATATTTACAATCCGGCGCAGGAAGCCAGAGTGCTTCGGTATCTGCATGAACTTAACGGCGGGCCCCTGTCGGATCGACAGGTGACATCGATTTTCCGGGAGATCATTTCAGCCTCCCGCGATTTGCAAAAGCCGATGAACATCGCCTATCTGGGACCGGAGGCGTCTTTCAGCCATCAGGCGGCGCTTCTGCACTTCGGCGCATCCAGCCTTTTCCTGCCGCAGCAGGGCATCGCCCGTGTTTTTGATGAAGTGGAGAAGGGCGCCGTGGAATGGGGCGTCGTCCCCGTGGAAAATTCACTGGAGGGATCGGTGAATGTCACGCTGGACCGGCTGGTGCTGACGCCCCTGAAAATTCAGGCGGAGATGTATTTGCGTGTGAGCCAGTGTCTGATGTCGCAGGCGAAAAGTCTGAAAGGCATCAAAAATGTTTATTCGCATCCACAGGGGCTGGCTCAGTGTCAGGCCTGGCTGAGAGCGCATCTGCCCAACGCCGTGCCGGGTGAAATGGAAAGCACGGCGGCAGCCGCGCAGATGGTGCGGGGCAAGAAAACGGCTGCGGCCATCGGCAGCGCGCTCGCGGCTTCCACCTATGGCTTGAACATGCTGGCCTGCGGCATCGAGGACAATTCCTCCAACACGACGCGTTTTCTGGTGATCGGCCGGGGCGAGGGGACGCCCACCGGCGATGACAAGACATCGATCATTTTCGCCACGCCGGACGTTCCGGGGTCGCTCCATCGGGCGCTGGCGTCTTTTGCGAAACGAAAGATCAATCTGGCGAAGATCGAGTCCCATCCCGTCAAAGAACGATTGTGGGAGTATCTTTTTTTTGTGGATCTGATCGGCCATAGGCAGGACAAAGCCGTTAAAAACGGCCTGAAAGAGTTAAAGGATAAAACCATGTATTTGAAAACGCTGGGATCTTATCCCCGGGCCAAGGACGGACTATGATTTGCATTCCCGTCACGGACAAGGCAAAGCCAGAGGCTTTCCGGTCGGTGGAAAAAAGCGCTCTCCATGCGGATGTGATCGAGCTGCGCATGGATTTGATTGCGGATGGCGATGTGGCGCAACTGATTGCTGCCGCCCGCCGCGCATCCAAAGGCGTCAAAATCATTGTGACCTGCCGCCGGCAGGAAGAATCACTTGTTTTGGAGGCCGGTGCTTTGCCCCAAAAAGCCATGACGAAAGCGGCCAAGATGGAACTGCTCAAAAAGGCCGTTTTGTCGGGAGCGGATTTCATAGACATTGAGCTTGCGGAAGGAAGCAAAGCCATTAGAGAGCTTCAATCTTTTTGCCGCAAACAGAAGAGTGCCGCACGTTTGATCGTTTCCTGGCATGATTTTTCCGGGACCCCGCCGCTTACCGGATTAAAGAAAATATTCCAGTCCTGCGTACAAACCGGCGCCGATATCGTGAAGATCGTTCCGTATGCCCGGAAGATGTCCGACAACGCAAAAATACTGAGCCTGATCGACTACGCGAAAAAACAGGGGCGCGATATTATCGCCATGTGCATGGGCGAGAAAGGAAAAATCAGCCGGGTGATGGCGTCTTCGTGGGGAAGTTATCTGACGTTTGCTGTTTTGCCGGGNNGAGGCCTGGTATTCGTCGCCGGGTAAGTCAAACTTCGTCCTTTTGGGTAATCCTGTCCGTCAGAGTCTTTCGCCGCTGATGCATAATCGGGCTCTCCGGGCGATGGGAGTTGACGGGCGCTACAGCGCGTTTTGCGTAAGCGATCTGGAAGCGGCGATAGCCGGAATCCGGGGCATGAATATTCGCGGCGC
>DNYQ01000183.1 GCA_003506745.1 Syntrophaceae bacterium | reverse complement strand
AGGGAACGGTTTAAAACCGTTCCCTACGTTTTTTACATCCCCATTCCGGGATATCCGCCACCGGGAGGCATACCGGGCATTCCGCCGCCTGCGCCCTTCTCTTCGGGCTTGTCGGCAATCATGCACTGGGTGGTCAGAAGCAGCGCGGCAACAGAGGCTGCATTCTGCAGAGCGAAACGGGTCACCTTGGTGGGATCAATGACACCGGCTGCGATCATATCTTCATACACGTCGGTGCGGGCATTGAAACCATAGGAACCCTTCTTCTCTTTGACTTTCTCGACCACAATGCTGCCTTCCTGGCCGGCATTTTGGGCAATCATTTTAATCGGCTCTTCAATCGCTTTCTTGACGATATTGACGCCGATCTGCTCGTCGCCTTCCAGGGTCAGTTTTAAAAGCGCGGGCAGGGTGCGCAAATAAGCAACACCGCCACCGGGAACAATACCTTCTTCCACGGCGGCGCGGGTGGCATGCAGAGCATCTTCCACGCGGGCTTTCTTTTCCTTCATTTCGGTTTCGGTTGCAGCGCCGACTTTAATCACGGCAACGCCGCCGACCAGTTTAGCCAGTCTTTCCTGAAGTTTTTCCCGATCGTAATCGGAGGTCGTCTCTTCGATCTGAGCGCGGATCTGTTTGACGCGGCCTTCCAGTTCGGCGCGCTTGCCTGCGCCGTCGATGATGGTGGTGTTGTCTTTATCGATGGTGACCTTCTTGGCTTTTCCCAGATCTTCCAGCTTCACGTTCTCCAGTTTGTAGCCCATGTCTTCGGAAATCATCTTGCCGCCGGTGAGGATGGCGATGTCTTCAAGCATGGCCTTGCGGCGGTCGCCGAAGCCGGGGGCTTTAACGGCTGCCACATGCAGGGTGCCGCGAATCTTGTTGACCACCAGGGTGGCCAGCGCTTCGCCTTCGATGTCTTCGGCGATGATGAGCAACGGACGGCCCATTTTGGCAATCTGTTCCAGAATCGGCAGCAGGTCTTTCATGCCGCTGATTTTCTTTTCGTAAATCAGAATTAATACGTCTTCAAGGGCCACCAGCATCTTGTCGGCGTTGGTCACAAAGTAAGGGGAAAGGTAGCCGCGGTCAAACTGCATACCTTCGACGATCTCCAGCTCAGTCTCCAGACCTTTGGCTTCTTCAACCGTGATGACGCCTTCNNGGGTTCGAACCTGCCGCGACGGCCTTGACGCCTTCACGATAAATGGCCTGTGCCAGCAGGGTTGCGGTGGTGGTGCCGTCGCCGGCGACATCACTCGTCTTGCTGGCCACTTCTTTCACCATCTGCGCGCCCATATTTTCAAATTTATCTTCCAGTTCGATTTCTTTGGCAACGGTTACGCCGTCTTTCGTCACGGTGGGTGAACCAAAGCTCTTGTCAATAATAACATTGCGGCCTTTCGGACCGAGGGTTACCTTCACAGCATCGGCCAGGGTGTTAACACCTTTTAAAACCGACTTCCTTGCTTCTTCATCGTAAAGAAGTATTTTTGCTCCCATTGTATCGTCTCCTCCTTATATTTTCTTATTTTTCAATAACGCCCAGAATGTCGTCTTCTCTCATGATCAGGTATTCTTCGCCGTCAATTTTGACTTCGGTGCCCCCGTATTTGCTGAAAAGGACTTTGTCACCCACTTTAACGTCCAGAGCGATCAGTTTGCCGTCATCTGTCTTTTTTCCTTTGCCGACGGCAACNNCACGTGTCAAGGCATCAGCAAACAATTTTTAAGTAATTTTTAGTGATCAGAAGAGATTTTCCAGCAACTCCTTAAGGGAACTAATCGCGCAGATTTCCATTTTTGCCGTTTGGGGCAAAGAAGCCATATTGGTTCTGGGAACGATACAGCGGTTAAAACCGAGACGCGACGCTTCTTTCACACGCAATTCCATTTGGGATACGGCACGCACTTCGCCGGTAAGCCCTACTTCTCCCAGAATCACCGTCCGGGCATCGACCGGCCGGTCCAGAAAACTGGACGCCATCGCCGCGACAACTCCCAGATCAACAGCCGGTTCTTCCACCCGGACGCCGCCCGCCACATTAATAAAGATGTCCGAGCCGCCCAGATGCAAGCCGCAAATTTTGTCCAAAACCGCCACCAGGAGCGACACGCGGTTATGATCCACACCGATAGCCGTTCGCCTTGGCATGCCTAAATTGGAAACGCTCGCCAGAGCCTGAATTTCCACAAGGATCGGCCGGGTGCCTTCGAGGCTTGCCACCACGACGGAGCCCGGGGCGTTTTGCGGCCTTTCGGCCAGGAAAAAAGCTGACGGATTGGGCACTTCCGTAAGCCCTTTATCCCGCATTTCAAAAACACCGATTTCGTTGGTTGGCCCGAAACGGTTTTTGATGCTGCGAATGATCCGGTAGGCATGCCCAGAATCCCCTTCAAAATACAGAACCGTGTCCACCATATGCTCCAACACCTTGGGACCGGCAATCGAGCCGTCCTTGGTCACATGCCCGACCAGAAACATGGGAATCCCGTTTTTCTTGGCCGACAGAATGAGCCGGGAAGAGGCTTCCCGCACCTGTCCGACACTGCCGGGAGCGGACATCAAATCGCCCGAATAGACGGTCTGGATGGAATCAATCACCACAATGGCCGGATTAATTTTCTTAATTTGTTCCAGAATTTTCTCAAGAGACACTTCCACCAGAACCAGTAAATCCGGAGCTGCGGCGCCAATCCGGTTGGAGCGCAGCTTGATCTGATGGGCGGACTCTTCCCCCGAAACATAGAGAACTTTCCGGCCGGTTACGGCCAGATTTTTCATCATCTGGAGCATCAAAGTGGATTTGCCAATGCCCGGTTCGCCGCCGATCAAAATGGCGGATCCATGCACAATGCCGCCGCCCAGCACCCGGTCGATCTCCGCAATGCCGGTCAGGGTGCGCTCTCCCTCTTCGGCCGGGATGTCGGAAACGGCAATCGGCTTGCCGTCGAACTGCATCTCAGCGCGGCTGCCGGAATCGGCCTGGGAAACCAGCTCTTCGGCAAAGCAATTCCAGCCGTTGCAGGACGGACATTTGCCCAGCCATTTGGGCGACATGTACCCGCAGTGCTGACAGAAGAAACTTGTTTTACTTTTTTTCAAGCCTGATCTCCTTTGCGACAAAGCATGCTTTATAAACAGGCTTTTTCCGCCCACTGCAATCTTTTGCAGGCGGAATCCCGGCCCAGGATCGCAAAGACGCGATCGAGTTCCGGACCTTTGATTTTGCCGGTCAGCGCCGCCCGGACAGGCAAAAACAAATCCCGGCCTTTGACGCCGGATTTTTCTTTGGCGTATTTTATCGCCGCGGCATAAATTTCCTGCGGGGAGTCCGCGGCAGAGGACAGATACTCGCCAAAAGCCTTGACCACTTTCCGTGATTTTTCGGCATCAAGAATCAATTTCGCGTCGGGCGTAATTTCATAGTGATCATCAAAAAACAATTCGATGTGCGAACCTGCATCAGCCAGAGTCGTCAGTTCATCTTTGACGGTTTCGACGACTTTTTTCAACCACAAGGCATCCAGCTTTTCCGGCGCATAACCGGATTCACTCAAAAACGGCCGAAGCCTCTGCAATAAATCATCGATGGCCAGACTTCGAATGTAAATGGCATTGAGCCAGCGGAGCTTTTCTTCATCAAACACCGCTCCGCTTTTAGACGCCCGTTCCAGAGAAAAGGCTTCCACCATCTCGGCCTGTGATAAAACCTCGCGGGCATCGGCAAAAGAGCTTCCCAGAAGCCCCANNATGATCTTCGCCGCGAATGACATGGGTGACGGCCATCAGATGATCGTCGATCACCACCGCAAAGTTGTAGGCAGGCATGCCGTTGGAACGAACAATAATGAAATCGCCGATGGCCTCGCCTTCAAACCTGATCGGCCCCCGGATCAAATCGTTGAATTCGATGCCGGTCTGCGGAACTTTAAACCGGTAGGATGGTTTTCTTCCCTGTGCGGCCAGCGTTTTGCGTTCGGTATCGGAAAGATTTCGGCACTTCCCCGTATAGCGCGGCATGCGTTTGCTCAAAATCAGCGACTGTCGTTCCTCTTCGAGTTCTTCCTCCGTGCAGTAACAGGGATAAACGCGATCCGCTTCGATCAGTTTCTTCAAATGGTCCGCATAAATATTCAGCCGCTCGCTCTGCTTATAGGGGCCATACGCCCCTTCTTTTTGGGGCCCCTCATCCCATGAAAGCCCCAGCCATTTTAAATCGTCAAGCAGATTGACCTGATAGGAAAGAGCGCTGCGGGATTCATCCGTGTCTTCAATCCGCAGAACAAGACAGCCTCCGGTATGACGGGCAAACATCCAGTTGAACAATGCGGTGCGCGCATTCCCCACATGCAGTTCTCCGGTGGGTGACGGCGCGAATCTAACCCGGGGATTGGGAACCATTCTTGATCCTTTCTGCTCCATTGGCTACGGCCAGCACAGCCACGCCTTCCCCGCGACCCACAAACCCCATGCCTTCATT
>DNYQ01000048.1 GCA_003506745.1 Syntrophaceae bacterium | reverse complement strand
CGGATCAAAAGATTAGATGCCGCGCTCCAAGAGATAACATAGCCAAACCCAAGGTAGCCGACAATGGCCATGACGAAGCCCACCGGCATCCGCAGAAACATCAGGACAATCAAAACGGCAAAGCCGATCAGACCTGTCATCGTGGGGCTCATGCGTCAAGGGTCCTTTGCAGGGATTTGATAAGGTCGGCGACCAGAAGAAGGCAAAGCAGGGCGCAGCCTGCGGCGATGCCTAAAATGAAAGGATAAGGCGGCATCTGAAGGGTCAGGGAAACTTCTCCGCTTTTCTTCATGTCCAGCGCGTAAAGAACCGCCTGATAGGCGATAACGCCAAAGAGCAGCGCGCCGATCAGATTACAGAAGGCTTCAATGCCCAGTTGCGCGCGCTGCGGCAGTTTTTCCACCAGAATCTCAACGGCAATGTGACCCTTTTCCATAGAGGTAAAAGCCAGGGCGAAAGACACGACAAGGGTGCCCAGGAATCCCACCAGTTCATAAGTGCCGGGGATGGGTTTGCCAAACAGACGCATAATAACATCTGCTGTGGACAGCAGCATCATGGCGATGACGGCGGCGCAGGCAAGGATGTTGAATGCCTTGCCTGCGCGTGTCAGATATTTTGCCGGATTAAACATCAATCAGAAAAACCATTATTTCCTGGCTTTGGAATGCTTCTTGATTAAAGCCTTAACTTCGGCCACAGCTTGTTTGCCCGGCAAGCCTTTGCTTTCCGCGTTCTTGATGTAGTTTTCGGCAACCGGTTTCACGGCCGCTTCCCATTTGGCTTCTTCCGCGTGGGACAGTTTAATCACCTTGTTGCCCAGCCCGGCGGAAAATTGATATCCTTCAACATCCGCGTCATCCCAGGCTTTGCCGGCAACGGCAATCCATTCCTGGCTGACATCGTCAAAGACTTTCTGCACATCTTTGGGAAGCGCCTCCCATTTTTTCTTGTTCATCACGACAAACATGGCGGTGGTGTAACCAATATTGGTGCAGTCTGTTGTGTACTTGATAACCTGTGCCTGCTTCCAGCCCTTCAGTGTTTCCATCGGGGCCAGTGTCCCCTGCACAACGCCCTTTTGCAGCGCTTCATACGTTCCGCCCTGAGGCATGGCCACGGAAATGCCACCCAGGTTCTCGACAATTTTAGCGCTGAGCCCCGTGGAACGGATTTTCATTCCTTTGATGTCCGCAATTTTATGGACGGGTTTCTGTGTGTGTAAAAGACCCGGGCCGTGAGCGTGCAGATAAAGGACTTTGACGTCGTCCAGTTCTTTGGGGTTCATTTTCTTAACAAAGTCATTGGCAACCCGTGTGGCGACCATGCCGCTGGGATAACCCATCGGCAGATCCAGGGCTTCCAGGAGCGGTAAACGGCCGCGAGTATAAGCGAAACAGGACATGCCCAGATCGGAAATTCCCTTCACAACGCCGTCGAAGCATTGATCGGCCGGTGTCAATGAGCCGCCGGCAAAGATGTTGATTTTAANNATAAATACAGATGTATTATTTTTATTGCTGATGATCTTACAATTTGCGCTGTTGACTTTGGAAAAGCCTGCTTACCTTCATTGGCCTTGGGCAAGCAGGCATCAATACATATAGATACGGTAAGGCGGGAATTTGTCGATGGAAAAATTTTGCATTCGGCCGTCCATAAAATTTATTGATTGTGGCTATTATGTGATTTGAGCGGTTGTGTCAAGATTTATTTGTCATTGACGAAGCGGATGTCTGATCTATTTTTTCGCATCTTTCAGTTTGTCCAGTTCATCCCGATAGCGTTCGGCTTCGGCTTTAGCCGATTCGATTTCTTCCCTGGCTTTCTCCAGTTCTTCATTCTGGCGCTGTCTTTCTTCCCGAATTTTATCCTGAATATCATCAAAACCCACATACACGGCCAGAGCGCCGCCCAGAAACAGGAAAATCGGCAGCGCGCCCCGGATGATGGTCAGGAAATCGGTCCACCAGAAAATCAAACTGATCAGCCCGATCACAGCGGCAATGACGCCTCCCGTCAGCAAAGACATACTCCAACCTCCGGATAATAGATTCGAATCATTCTGATCAATTTACGAGACAATTTTTATCATGAATAAAAAGGTTAGGCAAGCTGGAAATAGATGATTATTAAGATAAAAATTTACTTGATTTAATGAGATTCATCATTTAAATAAGATAGTTTGTTGAAGTTAGATAAAAAACAACCGTAGCGAAGGATTCTATGATTGAACCGAATTTCGATAAAACCGGCGGGTTGGTTCCGGTTATTGTTCAAGATGCTGAAACGAAAGATATTTTGATGCTGGCCTATATGAACAGGGCCTCCTGGGAGGCAACCCTGCAGTCCGGCAGGGCGACTTTCTGGAGCCGGTCGAGGCAAAAATTGTGGCTCAAGGGGGAGAGCTCCGGCCATGTTCAGATGATCAAAAATATTTTTATCGATTGCGACGAGGATACGATCTTATTGCAGGTGGAACAGCTGGGCGGCGCGGCCTGTCACACGGGGCATCGGTCCTGTTTTTACCGGAAGCTTGAAGGCGGGGACTTTGTCGTTGTGGGAGAAAAGATTTTTGATCCGAAGGATGTCTA
>DNYQ01000074.1 GCA_003506745.1 Syntrophaceae bacterium | reverse complement strand
TAATTTTGGCGGGAATTTAGGATGCTTGACTTCCCCAAAAATCTCTTTTGTTTTTGTACTGGCATCGGCATAAATTTCCTTCCCATCATTTACAATCTTATTTCCTTTATCCTTGATATCAGATCTCAGCTCTTTTCCTGATTTCGGTGCGAAGAGAATGCCAGCCAATGCGCCCAGCGCGCCTCCAATAAATAATCCCTTGAAAAAATTAATCTTTGTCCCCTGCTCTTCCATATTAAATTCTCCTTTTTACGTTGATTTTCTTATCTTCTTCCAGCGGTGATAATCTGGCACACTAAACTCAACTCAGATCCGCCCCGCGATCAGCAGGATAATCAAAACCAGAAGGACCAATCCGACACCGCCGCTGGGATAAAATCCCCAGCTCTTGGAGTGAGGCCAGGCGGGCAGCACGCCGACGAGAGCAAGCACTAAAATAACAATCAATATTGTAACCATGTCTTTTCTCCTTGATGATGATATGCAATCTCTTAATTATTTTTATCCAATTTAGCCGCCGCTTCCGTCGTGGACACGGTTTTGCTCATGAAAAACAGTTTGACAATGCCCCAGGCAATCAAAAAGAAGACAAACATAGCCAGCAAAGTGGTCCACTCAAAAATTCCGCTTTCGACCTTCGAGACCTGGAAGACCTTGAGAAACGGCGCGGCAAAAGGATAACTGACCGTATAAATAAATCTGCTGAAACCGGCCGAAGGGTTCGCAGCAAGCAGCCTCAGGACAAATCGAAACGCAAGCAGAACTTCGATAATCCCCAGAATATACCAGACAACCTGAGTGCCGCGGTATAACGGTTTAGTGGTGGGCGAGCTGTATGATGAGTCCATATATTTTCCTTTCTGTTCATGATTGATCTTTTTTGGGATCACATCATTACAATAGCAATTAGCCTGCCAATACCTGACGGCGAATCATTGGATTGGATTGATCCTTTAATAACGGGGTATTAGATCAAAATGAGATAAAGGCGGAAAGGGATGAAATGATTTGTCGGGCCTCAATATCTGGTGGGGCCTCAGCATATTGAGGGATGCAAAGGGCTTGCGTGATTCGGCCGTTGCCGTCGTGACAAAATGATTATCGTAAGTAAAAAATCAAATTCTTTCCGGCAATTTTGTGTGAACGAAATCGTAAAAGTGATGATACTGGGCAAGGAAGCTGAATGCCCGCCTTAACAGCCTGGGATTGGTCTTCCCTGTCTCAATCAAAGTTTTGAAAAAGATTTTCCGCTCCGGGGGCTTTGCCCGAAACAGAAAATATCTGATCATTCTTACGCCCTGGGAAAATTGTTTGGGATCGAATTTTTTATGGCTATATAAATCACTGTGGTATTCCATTTGCCTGAGCCAGCCGAGTAGCCTGGCGTGGAAACGCTCCGGATCGTATATCTTTTTAAACAACTCACAATAATGTTTTAAGAGCGCTTCACGGCTCAAGTGTTTGGGAATAATGTTGGTATTGAGTTGCCATTCACCGGAGAAATCGTCGCCGATAAGACGATTTTCTTTTTCCAGACGTTTATAGAGCGGTGTGTTTCTCGGGGCATTGAGCAGGCTGATCCCGGCAATCGGACTGCTGGTGCGTGTGATAAAATCTTCGATTTCGGCAAAGACACTTTCATCATCATGATCGAAACCGACGATCATGCCGAGAAACGGCATAATGCCGTAGCGGGAAATCCTGTTGACCCGTTCGAAAATGTCGAATTTTAAATTGTGAAATTTTTTTACCTCTTCCAGGCTTTCGCGGCGCACCGTCTCGACGCCGAGAAACAAAACGGAAAAGCGGGCATCAGCGCACATCTGCAGTAGTTTTTCGTCATCTGCAATTTCCACCGTGATCTGCGTGGAAAAAGAAAGCGGACGGGTTTGGACTTTGTTCCATTCAATGATTGCACCAAGCAGTGTCTCCGTGAAAACTTTATTGGCCAGAAAATTATCATCAGAGAAAAAAACGGTTCGGGCTCCTAATGCGTGAGCGTTTCTGACTTCCAGCATGACCTGTTCTACTGATTTGGTGCGCGGTTTTTTGCCCACATACTGAATAACATCGCAAAATTCGCAATGATTGGGACAGCCTCGGCTGGTCTGCACGTTAATATTGATGTAGTCATTCACGTCAATCAGAGACCAATCCGGCGCGGGGCTGTCTTTCAAGTCCACATAGGTCTTTTGATGATAAACGGGCCGGGCGCATTCTTTTGTCCATTGCTGAAGAAATACAGGCCATGTATATTCGGCCTCACCGATAAAATGATAATCCGCGAGATGACTGCATTGATCGTGGTTAATGCTGGCATAAGCGCCGCCCAGAGCTACTTTTACGCCATTTTTTCGAAATCCGTCGCAAAGTTCGTGTATCCTTTTTTTGTGCAGCGTAGATCCGGTGATCACAACCAGGTCACAGGGCATGTTCCAGTCCAGGTCGGATACGTTTTCATCGCATAGGACATATTCCACGTTTATTCCCGGCGGAGTCAGAGCCATCAGCGTTGGGAGTGCGGCATTGGGCATGAGCGTCCTGGCGCCAAGAAGCGCGGCTGTTCCCTGCATAGACCAGAAATTTTCCGGATGTCGTGGCGCAACAAGGTATATTCGCTTGAATGAATTGCCGCTGCCGTAGCGCCTGATTTTCATGTCATTCATTACCTTTAATACAGAAGATCCCTTTGTAAATATAAGAAATTACACCCTGTCTGTCAAGGCCATCTTGAAAATGAAAAAATATTTGACCCCGGTTCTCTCCCGCTGATGTTAGTCCTACCTCGTCCGGAAGATATGTCTCATCCGCTCATCATGAGCTTCCCTTAGAACGCCGTGTTGATGGGATTATGATTTCTGCATAGGTCGGATCATACATCTTTGATTCGATAAGGCCTTGCAGATCGGATGGTTTAAGCAACGCGGTGAGTCCCTTCGCATAAGCGATACTGGCAACGGCCAGCGCAATATTTTTCGACACGTCTCGAATACGCGTCTGGGAGGGATAAATCCGTCCCAGATTGAAGTCCGCATCCGATACCTGCCGGTCCAGGGCTTTGGCTGCNNTCCGTATAGCGATAGGCTTCCTCTGCCGTGCATTCCGATTGGGAAGTCGGGTTGGAAAGCGCAAAGACAATCGGACGTTTGTTGATCCGGGCCATCGCCGCAAGTACACTAGGGGTGAAGGCGCCCGGCTGGCCTGCTGCCCCGATCATTACCGTTGGTTTGACGGCTTCGACAACAGAAAGGAGACTGCGATGAGGAGGATAGTCCTGGGCGAATCGTCGCTTGTGCTCAAGGTCGGTTCGACTGGTGACGACAAGACCCTTGGAGTCCACAAACCAGCAACGGCTGCGAGCTTCGGAAGCGGTGAGGCCTTCTTCGACCATGGCGGAAATCACGAGGCTGCCGATTCCGAGCGCGGCTCCGCCTGCGCCCAGAAACACAAGCCGTTGTTCGGTAAGCTTTCTGTTGATCATTCGTAATGCAGAATACAATCCGGAAAGCGTCATGGCGGCGGTTCCCTGGATATCATCATTGAACATACAATAATGGCTCCGATACCTTGATAGCAGACGGAAAGCATTTTGATTTCCAAAATCTTCAAACTGGATCATTGCTCGGGGAAACATTTTAGTGGTCCGGGCCATGAGCTCATCGAGCAGCGCATCATATTGATCCCCCCGCAGTCGCGGCTCCGCTAAACCGATGTAGTCCGGATCAGACAATACCTCATTGTTATTGGTTCCGACATCGATCATCATCGGCAGGCAGAGATCTGGATTGATGCCCGCGCAGGCTGTATAGAGCGATAATTTGCCTATGGGTATTCCCATGCCATTTGCCCCAAGATCGCCCAGGCCAAGGATTCTTTCACCGTCTGTGACGACAATGACACGAACGTCGGGGTGGGGCCAGTTCGATAAAATTTCTTTAATGCGGCCCCGGTCGTTCTTCGAGATGAACAGGCCGCGCGGCCTGCGGAAAGTCCTGCTGTACTCCTGGCAGGCCAGCCCGACGGTGGGTGTATAGATGATGGGACTGAGCTCTGCCATGTTGTCGGTCAACACGCGATAGAACAGCTTCTCGTTGCGATCCTGCAGACCGATCAGATAAAGATATTTTTCAAGGTTGTTTGGTTTGCGGCGAACATTGTTCATGACGTGTTGAACCCGCTCGGCCTGCGAGAAGATGCGGGGAGGAAGCAATCCGTGTAATCCGAGGGTATCACGCTCCGCCGCCGTGAAGGATGTCCCTTTATTCAGACTCGGGTTGTGAAGTAATGCGATTCCTTTTGGAGATTCCGCATGGCCCGGCTCATGATTTAACATTGTTTCTCGCTCCGAATTCTTTAATTCCTTCATCTTTGGGCTCTCCTCAATTTACGGCATCGAAGGCCTTCTTCAACTTTTCCTCTATTTCTTCTGAAACTTTCTGAAGTTCCGCATTATCAATCATCTGCATGGCAACCGCAGGTCGGATAAAGGATAGCACTGTCCTGCCGCCCTTTTCATAAACAATAACATTGCAGGGGAG
>DNYQ01000206.1 GCA_003506745.1 Syntrophaceae bacterium | reverse complement strand
GTGCAGTATTCCTCGCAGGCGTAGCAGGTGACGCATTCGGAAAGCACGCGGGAATCCTTTCCATTGACCACCTTCATCATTTCCGAGTGCGCTTCCTTATGCCCGCTAAAGGTCATATACTGGCATTTCAGAAGACAGTCGGACGAGGGACAGGTTGCGCAGATCTTTTTGCTGAATTGCAGTGAATACATTGAGCGCCTCCATATAGTTTTTATTTCACAGACTGTTCAGGCGTATAAAAAAAGCACAATTCAAATGACACCGAAAACCCGATCGGGCAAGAACAATCGGGTTTTGTTGATTTCAGGAAGATGGAACACCTCCACAGCATCAATGATTCCCGTTTTTTTTGGGTTCGGGCGTTTTGTCGTTTGTCGTCACGGGCGCGTCGGCATCCTGCGCCCACTCCTGCATCGCGCCTTCGTAAAGACGGACGTTGGTATAGCCCAGCACCTCCGTCAGAAGATACGACCAGGTCGGGCAGCACTGACCGATGTCGCAGTAGGTTACAATTGCCGCAGAACGGTCCTTGCCGGCTGCGGCTTCGACAATGGCCGCCAGATCTTCTTTGGTCTTGAAGGTTTTGTCTTCATTGAAAGCGCAGGAGGTCGGCATGTTGAACGCGCCGGGAATATGGCCTGTTTTGGGAACGCAATCCATTTTTTTCTCGCCGGTAAAGAATTCGCGTTCGCGGGTATCCAGAAGAATCAGTTTGCCCAGACGTTCCTTGACATAGTTCTTGTCGGCAAATTTTTCCCCCGAGTATTTTCCCTTGAAATGATTAGGCTTTCGACGTTCGATCCTTTTGGACATCGATTTTTTTTCCGCAATCCACTTGTTCATGCCGCCGTCCAAAAGCGCGACGTTTTCGATTCCCGCATACTGCAGCGTGCAGGCAACGCGGGCGCTCTGGTAGCTGAGGCGCGGCGTGTCCATGCAGCCTGTCACCACCACCCAGTTGCCAAAACCAATGCCCATGTAACCGATGGTGTCGTCGATGTCGTCTTTTTCCGGCAGAGACGCAAATAAACCGTTTTTCATATAGGCCCAGGAACCATAGAATGCGCTGAGTGCGCCGGGAATGTGTCCTTCGCGATAATCTTCGACGCGGCGGACATCCAGAATAATCAGTTTGGGATTTTTCAGATTGGCTATCAGCCAGTCGGTGGAAACGATCGGCGCGATTTCCCGCGCAAGCCCGGTCGCCGGCGATAAAAGAACCAACAGAAGAAATACAAGGAGTTTGGACAAAATACTTCTTTTCATACGGCAACCTCCTTTAGAGCGGCTTACATTATTTTATTGATTCTCCGATGCATCCATTGCGAATTTATCGGGTCCAAATATAGCACATTCATCCGGAAAAGAGCCAGTTGAATATTTTTGGAAAAGTTGAGGGGATTCAAGCCATTACCCTTGATCACCGGAATCATGCGGTTCTGAAAATCCATCTCATCGGGCACGGGAAATCATTGATCGAGCATGGTTTTTGCCCGGGAGGCGGTCTGAAGGATTCGCCGGATGTCTTCAATCACAACATGGTCCCCTTCTATCGTCAAAAGCTTGTCATCCGCTGCCTTGAGCATGACCTCCTTGACTTTGTCAACGGGAATCCCCAGGTCCTCTGCAATTCTCGCGCTGATTTCGTCAAAGAAGATGATCATTTTTCTTTTGACAGCAGATTCGTTTCCCAGAATCAGACACAATTGCTGAAGGACAAAAGGGGAACAATCCCTGGTCAGATGAGGATGAATAAAGTTATTGGCCGTTTGCAGACGCCGGGTCATGGCGGCAACCATCTTTTCAATATACGGCGGCAGCTTATGCAGATTTTGCGCAAGAAGTTGCTTCGTCAGGACGGCAACCTCCGTATCTTCCAGGGCCTCTACGCTGGCGGATCGTTTTTCATCGGTGATCAGGGCCATCTCTCCGACCATTTCGCCCGGCCCAAGCGTGCTTAACACCACCTTGAAATCGCCCGACTCTTTCACGACCTGCACCTTTCCCCTGATGATGAGATAGGCTTCCTCTCCGCCGTCTCCCTGACGCATGAGATACTGGCCGCGGGCAAAGGTTTTCTTTTCCTGCCTGGACCATTTGCCGGCAATGACACCATCCACATCATCAATGAGTTCCTGAACCATCGGATAACGATCTTCTTTTTTCAATGCCGTAGCTTTCAAAATAATACGGCACATTTCTTCTGGAATCATCCTGTCCGGATTGCGGTTTTGCGGCGGAATCAGTTCCCGGTTCTCCGCCTTCTTCAGAACATCCCTTATGTCGTCACCCTGATACGGAGATTCAAGCGTAAAGATATGATAAAGAGTGGCGCCCAGCAGAAAGATATCCGTCTGCCTGTCGAGAAGACGACCGTCGCCTTTTACCTGTTCGGGCGCCATGTAGGCGGGTGACCCCTGGATAACCTTCTTTTTCGCGGCGGAAAACACAGAGACGCTTTTCAGCAGCTTCCGCCGTAAAGCATCCGGCTCTTTTGCCGGATCGCCGATAAATCTTGCCAGCCCCCAATCCATCACCAGAACGGCCCCATGCTGTCCGACAATCACATTGTGCGGCTTGATATCCTGATGAATGATGCCCTTGGAATGGGCAAAAGAAATGGCGTCACAAATCTTGCGGAAAATATTCAGGAGGTAAAATATATTATATTTTTCGACATATTGCGGCGTTCCTTTTTTGATTTCCGCCAAAACATGATTGAGAGATTCGCCGCGGGCCAGTTTCATGGTGAAATAAAGACCGGTGTCCTCCGACAGACCCAATTCATGAACCGGAATGATATTGGGATGTTCCAATAACCCGGTAATTTTGGCTTCCCGAATGAAGTCCTTAATCGCGTCCTCGTTGGTTCTAAAGGATGGTTTAACAACCTTCATGGCCATCGGACGCTGCAAATCCTGATCAAGAACCTTCAACACGGCGCCCATCCCTCCGGCGGCGATTTTCCCCTGAATGCTGTATTTGTTGTCCTCTTCCTTACGGACTTTTTCGTAATACTGCTTTTTTTCAAACTCCGTGATCCCGAAAGACTGGTCGTCGACCTGCTCTTCGTCTGCTACTTTTTTTACCGTGCTGTTATAGGTTTTGGCATACGTTTTTTCAAACATGTCCGACAGGATGCCGATTTCATGATCCGACACCATTAATGTCTTTTCCGCGGTTTTGCTGATCGATTGATCCATAACGATTTTGAAGGTCATATTTCCCCTGAATTTTTAATCCCGCAAGCGGATTTTCCCATGATCAGAAAGTCTGATCGCTTTATCCAACATTTGATTGATAAATTCAAGCAATGAAAGATGGATTGATAAAACCGCTTAAAACGGAAAGTTGCCGGATGAACGGGAGATACCCCCCCCCCCGCACGGCCTCAGATGGCGGCTCTGTAAATTTCATCTTGACTATTTTCCATCCGGATGGCAAGGAAGATCAGTATTTTTTGAAGATAGCCGTAAAGACCTGCTTGAACGCTGCACTTAAGGCATTGGATTTTCCTGCGGGCGACTTGCTCTGTTCATGGCGATTCCGGGAGTAATTGATGAAAAAAATACTGAGAATCCTTTATCAACCTTACAAATGGCTCATCTTTGCACCATACCTGGCGATATCCACCCTCTTCTTCGGCTCCTTAACCGTGATTCTGTCCGTTATCACGAATCCCCGGATAACCAGCTTCATCTGCGGAACGATATGGGCGCGCCTCAACGGCTGTCTGACGCCTATGCTGGTCAACGTTACGGGAAGAAATAATATCGTCAAAACGCAATCCTATGTTGTCGTCGCGAACCATCAGAGCCAATACGATATCTTTGTTATTTATGGCTGGCTGGGAATCGATATTAAATGGGTGATGAAGCAGGAATTGAGAAAAATACCCGGCATCGGGATCGGATGCGAGAAAGTCGGGCATATTTTTATTGATCGGTCCAATCATGAAAAAGCTATTGCCTCGCTTAAGCAAGCAAAAGAAAAAATCGCAAACGGCACGTCCGTCATATTTTTCCCGGAAGGCACGCGAAGCAAAGACGGGTCCCTCGGCAAGTTTAAAAAGGGAGCTTTCAAAATGGCTTTGGATCTCAAACTGCCCATCCTTCCGATTACGATCACCGGCACCAAAGAAATCCTGCCGACGAATACCGT
>DNYQ01000246.1 GCA_003506745.1 Syntrophaceae bacterium | reverse complement strand
ATTACCGACAAAGGGGTTGCCGGCACCGGCCTGATCAATATTATTTCGCAGGCGCTGGGCGATCGTGTTTCGGCAAGCCTGATTGCCGATAACGTTCCCCCCGACTCGGATCTGAAAGTCGTTCATCAGCTGGCACAGCTTTACCGGGATAACGTCTGCGACGCCATCATTGCCGTCGGCGGCGGTTCCGTCATGGATACGGCCAAGGGGGTCAACATTGTCGTGTCTGAAAATGCCTCGGATCTGATGGCCTTCAGCGGCGCCGGCGCCCTGAAACGTCCCCTGAAACCCCTGATCGCCGTGCCGACCACGGCAGGCACAGGATCGGAAGTGACCCAGGTGGCCGTTATCAAAGATCATGACAAGCATCTGAAGATGGCCTTCACCAGTTATTTTCTGCTGCCCGACATTTCCGTTCTGGATTCCCGCATGACGATGACCATGCCGCCTTTCATCACGGCTATGACGGGTATGGACGCCATGAGCCATGCCGTGGAGGCTTATTACTGCCTTCAGAAGAACCCTTTAAGCGATGCCCACTCTTTGGCAGCCGTCAACATGATTTACCGATACCTGCCGATGGTGGCCAAAAATCCAGCCGATCAGGATGCCCGCCTGGCCATGGCTGTCGGCGCCTGTCTTGCGGGCATTGCCTTCTCCAATTCCATGGTCGGACTGGTTCACAACCTGGGGCATGCAACGGGCTCCGTCTGCGGCGTCCCGCACGGCCTGTGTATGGCCATCCTCCTGCCCTATGGCCTGGAGTACAATATGCATAAATGTGAAAAAGATATCGCGGGACTCCTTTTGCCTATGGCGGGCGAGGCGGTTTATCTCTCTACACCCAAAGAACAAAGGGCGAAAAAGGTTGTTTCCCTGATCCGTCAGTTGAATGCCGACCTCAACGCCATTACCTGCGGGCGTCATGCCCGATTCTTCCAGGAGTTCAAAGACCGCGAGGGAAAACTCATGGTTCCCCGGGAGGTTCTGCCTTCAATCGCCCGGGCCGCTCTGCTCGACGGCGCATCCGTTTATAATCCCGAAGATACGGACTATGACGATAATCTGATGGTTCTGGAGGCGGCATGGGTTGGAAAACCCCTTGATCGGAGCAAAGTAAAACAAGGTTGAAAAACGAAAGGGACCATTGCCATGAACAAACCTTACATGGGAAAAATCCTCATGGTGGATTTGTCGAGCCGGACCATGACGGAAGAAACCATACCCGATTCTGTTTACGAGCAGTATTTGTCTGGAATGGGGCTGGGTGCTTATATCCTTTACAACCGCATGCCTGCCGGAGCGGATCCCCTCGGACCGGAAAATATCCTGGGTTTCTGTTCGGGCTTCCTGACGGGATCCGGCAGTTTATTTTCCGGCCGGTGGACCCTTGTAGGCAAGTCTCCGCTTACCGGATGCTGGGGCGACGCGAATTGCGGCGGCACCTTTTCCCCGGCCATCAAGCATTGCGGTTATGACGCCATTTTCTTTAAGGGCATCAGCCCGAGTCCTGTTTATTTGTATGTGAAAAACGG
Source organism: Syntrophaceae bacterium (assembly GCA_003506745.1). GTDB lineage: Bacteria > Desulfobacterota > Syntrophia > Syntrophales > Smithellaceae > UBA8904. The sequence continues at coordinate 1,710 of DNYQ01000246.1, read as the reverse complement.
GAAACCCGACCTGATGGATGCGGCAGACCTCTGGGGGCATGACGCGATCGAAACAGAAGAAATCCTCAAAAAAAAGTATGGACAAAAAGCAGCCGTGGCCGTCATCGGTCCATCCGGGGAGAAGGTGTCCCTCATTTCCGGAGTCTGCAGCGATAAGGGCAGAATTGCCGCCCGATCAGGCCTGGGGGCTGTTATGGGGGTTAAAAAACTGAAGGCGGTTGTCCTCGATGGTGTCCAACGCATCGGCGCCCATGATCCGGCGGCAATGAAACGCCTGAGCCGGCACTGCATCAAATGGGTCAACTTTCCCCTGCCCATACCGGGGGGAATACTTGCCCGCGTGGGTTCTCTCCTGCGAGTAACCCCCGTTGTTTTTCCCCAGGACGGTATCTTATACACATCCATCCTGAGGAAGTGGGGAACGGGAGGCATGAACCAGACAGGCATTGAAATGGGTGATACACCTGTGAAAAACTGGGATGGATCCAATCGTGATTTTCCTGTGAAGAAGTCCAGGAAAATCAGTCCTGATCTCATCAAAGATACGGAAATTGTGAAGTATCACTGTTATTCCTGTCCTCTGGGATGCGGCGGCATCTGCGCCGCAAAGGGAAAGTATACCCGCATTCACAAACCAGAATATGAAAGCATTCTGGCGTTGAGCGGCCTGTGCATGAATGAGGATCTGGACAGTGTTTATTACTTAAACGAGCTTCTGAACAGAGCGGGCATGGATACCATTTCCGCAGGCGCCACGGCGGCATTTGCCATTGAATGTTATGAAAAGGGCATCCTCACCAAAGAAGATACGGGCGGTCTGGAGCTTACATGGGGAAATACGGAAGCAATTGTCGCCCTCATCAAGAAAATGATCAACCGGGAGGGAATCGGTGATCTCCTGGCCGACGGGACAAAGATCGCCGCTACAAAAATCGGCAAAGGGAGCATCGAGTTTGCCATTCAGGCCGGGGGCCAGGAGCCGGCCATGCATGACGGCCGGAATGATCCGGGCTTCAACGTCCACTACAGCCTGGAACCGACGCCGGGCCGGCATACACTCGGCGCACACCTGTATTACGAAATGTTTCAGCTCTGGAAACGCGTGAAGGGCCTGCCCAAACCAAGCCCTCTCTATACGAAAGCAAGCAAGTACAAAATCGACACGGAAAAGGCCCAAATCGCCGCCGCGTGCAGCAAGTTCATGAGCTTGGCCAATGGAGCCGGTATGTGTATGTTCGGTCTTTTTGTCGGGGCGAAAAGAGTTCCGACATTTGACTGGCTCAATGCCGCCACGGGCTGGCAGTTGACGCCCGAGGAATATATGACCATCGGCGAACGGATTCAGACCCTGAAACAGGCTTTCAACGTCAAGCATGGCATTGAACCGAGAGACAACTTCATGAGCAGCCGCGCCCTGGGGAAGATTCCCCAGAAGGAAGGCGCCAATAAGGGAAGGTTTGTGGACGTGGAAAAACTCGCACCCGGTTACTGGGATCAGTTCGGATGGGACACGGCCACCGGTAAGCCTAAGGACGAAACCCTGCGAAAGCTGAAAATCAAATAAGAGGAAAAAAACATGTCCTATACGATCACGGAAAAATGCAATGGCTGCGGCGCCTGTGCACGTACCTGCCCGGCGTCGGCCATTGCGGGTGAAAAAAAGAAGCTTCATGCGATCGATGGGTCTTTGTGTATCGAATGCGGCGCTTG
>DNYQ01000180.1 GCA_003506745.1 Syntrophaceae bacterium | reverse complement strand
GATCCGGACTGGGGAGAGCAGTGGAAAAAGTATTTCAAGCCGATCCGCGTCTGCAAAAATATTGTTGTCAAACCGACGTGGGAACGATATGCGCCCGACAGCCGGGACATTGTTGTGGAAATCGATCCCGGCATGGCCTTCGGCACCGGTCAGCATGCTTCTACGCGCATGTGCATGGAAGCGATTGAAGATATTATTTTGAAGGACCGCTCGATTAAAGACTGGCAAGTGCTTGATGTCGGATGCGGCACCGGAATTCTGGGCATTACCGCCGCCAAAATGGGCGCGCAGGATGTGATTTGCGTGGACAATGATTCCAAGGCAACGGAAATTGCGGCCCAAAACGCCGTCATCAATGCGGTGGACGACCGTTTAAGAATCTGGAATAAAGACGCCGCGCAAATAAGTCAGCCAAGGAATCTCATCATCGCCAATCTGACGGCCAAATTGNNAAAAAATCCGGCGGATGAAAAGTCCTGATGGCTTTCGGGCGGTAAAATATATTTCAAGGAAAGTGTTTGGCTTTGACTCTGCCCCGTATCTATAGTCCCGAAACGCTGCAAAATGCGTCAACCTGCTTGCTTGGTGCGGATAATGTCCGGTATTTGAAAACGGTTTTGCGCATGAAACCTGGCGATGAAATCATTGTTTTCGACGGCTTCGGGCATGAATTTGAAGCACGGATTGAAGGCTTTGGCGCCTCCGGCGCAAATGTTCGTCTGGGAGAGCCCATTTTGCGGGCACAAAAGAAAATTCGTCTAACGCTGGCTCAGGGAATTCCAAAAGCGGGGAAAATGGACGCGATTGTCAAGACAGCCGCCGAATTGGGGGCGGATGTCATCATTCCTGTTTCGGCAGCCCGTTCGGTCCGCCGGATTGAAGGAGAAAAATCGTCGGCTAAAGTTGCCCGCTGGCAGAAAATTGTCCACGAAGCGGCGCGCTGCACGCGAAGCGCTTCCGTGACCGTCATCGAGCCGGTTTTATCTTTTAACGAGATGCTTGGCCGTGCTNNCTGGCAAGGGAATCAGGTTTTGTTTCGGTGAGTCTCGGCAGACAGATTTTAAAAGTGGAAACAGCAGCAGCGGCGATTTTGTCCATTATCCAGTATGAAAAAGGCATATTCAGCGATGTCGCAGAAAGGGGAGGAAAATGACGACTTACCACTTTGCGGGTTTCTGGCGGCGTTTTGTCGCCTATATGATTGACGGATTCATTATCAGTGTTGTTTTTGTTGTTTTAGGCGTTGTGGCCGGCGTTGCCTATTTTGCCGGAGCAATGTCCGGCGACAGCCGTGTGATGATAGCCAAATTGACCGACCCGGCGCAGATGTCTTCCTTCACCGTTTGGATCTGGCTTTTTTCTCTCTTGATCAATCTGGGCTATTTTACCTATTTTCATGGTTCGACCGGGCGAACACCCGGAAAAATGCTGCTGGGTTTGCAGGTGGTGTCCATCGAAGGAGCGCCTATTTCCTTTGGCACCGCCTTTTTAAGATCGGTCGGTTATCTGGTTTCCAGTCTTGTTTTTTGTCTGGGTTATATCTGGATCGGGTTTGATAAAAAGAAGCAGGGCTGGCATGATAAAATTGCCAAGACGGTGGTGATCATCCGCGAGCCGCAGGGAAACGAAGCCGGAATTTCTATTCCCGATGCCTCATCAAGGTCGCAAAGTCCGGCCGGATTTGGTTGCGTTCCCGGCAACTTTTCACAACCGGATGCCAAAAAGCCCGAAGCGCCGTCTGTTGAAGATGCGGCGGGGGGTGGCGGGCAAAAAATACCTTGACAAAAGAAATCAGATTTTATAGAGGTTCCGAGCCTTTCGCAGGTGAAATCAACAAGACGGGCCGGTAGCTCAGTCGGTAGAGCATCGGACTGAAAATCCGAGTGTCGGCAGTTCAATTCTGCCCTGGCCCACCAGTAAAATAAAGGGGTTGCAAGCCTTAACGGCGCTTGCGCCCCTTCTTTTTTGGGATATTGTGATCAAATCTTGTGATGTGACTGACGAAATGCCGCGCCAAGACGCGACAAACCTTCCGAGCAGTCCCGATTGGGGAGACGGGCCTCAATAAGAATAAGCTTGTCTTTCTCCGCTTCTTCGATATGAAACTCAGGTGCTGCGCAGAAGGCGTCGCCCGGTTCGGCTAAAAGCACCATGTGGTCGTCGAGAAAACTGTTTACGCATTCATCGAGACTGTCCTTGCCGGACGTCTGATGCAGGGTACGTGAAATCGGCAGCGGCGGACGGCACGCCACGCGGGCCATATCGACCGGTAATTCGATATATACCGGCAGTTTGTGGATAACCGCATTCATAATGACGCGGTCTAGATTTTAAGTTGCGCCTGATTCATTGTCAAAGTCAAGAGAATGTTCGCTTGGAAATAATTGTAACAGTTGGCGGAATATGCTACAAAATCTCTGCATGATTGCGTCCTCCCTTGTCTGTATTTGCTCTTCGCAAAGCCAATATAGCAAATCGGGACTCAACAGGTGCTTATATTTTTAACCCCTAATTTGGACAAGCGAGGGAGTCCATATGAAAATTTATATTCGCATCCTATTGGTTATGCTGCTCATCTTTACCGCCGGTCGTCTGTATGCGCAACCAACTCCTGAACCGGCGGGGGCAAAGTTAATCTCAACCTTTGAAAAGGGGAAACTATACCGGAGCGGGAAAATCAACATCCTGGATCTCCATGGCAGTTATCATCAGATGGGGCGTCAATATGGATATTTGTTGCGTGCCGAATTAAAAAACTTTTATAAAAATGCCGTCGTGGACTATTTTCAAAAGCACAAGGGTCTTTCTGCGGACTTAATGAAAAAGACCGCAATGTCCTTGTATGCGTCTTATCCGCAGCGCTTTAAAGATATTATCGGCGGGATGGCGGAGACCTCCGGGCTTTCACTGGAAGCACAAATGATGCTCAATGCCCTGGAGTTGTATGGCTCGATGTCGGGATGCTCGGGAATCATTGTCTGGGGGGAATATACCGGCCATCAACCCCTCATCGCGGGAAGAAATTATGACTGGTTTGATCAATATCTTGAATTCGCGCAAAACCTTACCGTCACTGTTTTCAATCCGGAATCGGGCGTTCCGAACGCGATGGTTACCTTTGCCGGTGTCATTTACGCGACCACCGGTTTGAATGCGGGCGGTCTGTATCTGGCGCTCAATAACGGCCTGCCCTCCGGCGGCACGCTCAGCTATGCCAATCGTGTGCCGGCGATGGTGAGTTTGCTGGCCCTCCTTAATGATTATCGCACAATGGATCAACTGGATGTTTTTTTCAATACTACCAGGACGGACTTTGCCTTCATCATCAATACGGCCGATAAGACGCAGGGAATTTCCTATGAATGGGCGCCTTTTGAGCATCGTCGGCGAAAGGCTGATGCAGAAGGGCTGCTGGTTGCCACCAACCATTTTGTTGATCCGTCCTGGGGGATTGTGATGAATGACAATGTCGGTTTTGAAACGCTTCGCCGACGGGAAAATCTGCTGGCACTAGGCCAAAAAAATAAAGGTAAAATCAATGTCGGGAGAATGCAGGCTATGCTCGATACGACGATGAATGACGGCGGCGCGACGTGGCCTTTAAAAGGCAGCGCCCGGGCAGCGTATCAAACGGTGTATCAGGTGATTGCCGTGCCTGAATCTTTACAGATCTGGCTGAAAGTGCCGGGTTTTCAGGACTGGACTAAAGTTGACTTGAAAAGTTATTTTGACGTGAAGACCAATAGGTAAAGTGAGGCACTGCTGTCCAAATTAGCCAAGATCAACTTACTCAGCGGCGAACTGACGGGAGCTTCGAAGCGGCAAAAATAATCAAACAAAAGGAATGACGATATGAACCATGTCCATCATGTGCATCTTTTTGCCTCGGATATTGAAAAAAGCCTGACATTTTATCAGGATGCCTTCGGCGGCAAAGTTATCCTCGATGAAAATCTGGCAGGAGCAAGGAACGTATTTATGAGAATCGGCACCGGCCGTATTCACTTCTACGATCAGGCGCCATCATTTTCAGGCAGGGGAAGCATCCATCACTTCGGGATACAGACCGATGACATCAACGGGGTTGTAGAAAAACTCAAGGCCATGAATGTGCATTTCAACAAAGGCATTACGGATATTGGTGTTTGGAAATACATCATGGTTCCAGCCCCCGACAATATACTTATTGAACTTTTCCAGGTGAATAAAAACGCAATCCCGGAGGAGTACCGCAGCTATTTCGATTAACGGAGTCTTTGCAACACTGAGAGTTTCCATTGAGCCCGGAACCGGCATTGGCCATCGATAGTATGCCCGCAGCATCATGCCTGAGCATTGAATCAATCTCTGATTCTTCTCAATTCCATCATCACGGGATTCAGGGGGTCAGGGCAAGCTACATGTGCTGTATCCTTATCTTCTTCCCAGGGAAATTCCCCGCCGAAACGCAGGACCCGCCAGCTCGGAAAAGCGGCATAAAAAGCAGAGGGGCAAAGCGCTTTACCTTTGCCTGAAAATCCCAGGGTAAAGTCTTTGCTCAAATCAAATTCCTCTCCTACCTTGTGTCCTGCCGCGCAGGTCCCTTTTACAGACACGATCTTCATGACCACTTTCATCGGCTCAGCCACGGCGTTCGCTCCTTTCTTCAACGGTTTTGAGTTCATTAAATAATCACCCTTTAATCAAAAAACCCTTTTCCCGGAAAAGACGCAGGCAGGCATCCACCGCCTCCGGGTCGTAGAGGATGCCTCTGTTTTTGGCAATTTCCTCCAAAGCGGCGGAAAGTCCCAATGCAGCCCGGTAAGGACGGT
>DNYQ01000198.1 GCA_003506745.1 Syntrophaceae bacterium | reverse complement strand
GGATAGGACAGCACCGAACTGGATTTGGAAATAATCGGATCCAGTACACGTTTGACTTCGTCGGGGTTGGCCCGCTCCAGCACGACGATCTGGGTGACCATCCGGTCATCCGGATCGGAACTATCCTTTTTAACCCTTGTTTCCACGCTCTTTTCGCGCGCGACAACCGAAGGAACAATCTTGATCATGTCGCCCACCGGAACCGTGGCAAAGCCGTTGATTTCCAGAACCGACAGAAATACTTTATAAACGTCACGCAGTGGAATTTTCCTGGGCGAAAAGATCGTGACCTTACCCCTGACTTTTTCGTCGATGATAAAATTCCTGCCGGTCAGTTCGCTGACGAATTTCACAAATACTTCTATATTTACGTTATCGAAATCCAGCGTGACGTATTTATCGGCGGTCTTTCTAACGGCAGGCTCTTTGGCCGTCTTTCTCGGTAATGCCTTATCATCCGCTTTGCGTAAAATGGTTTCCTGTCCGGCAGCCGTTGTTGATGGCGCGGTTTCGGTTTTGGCCTGCAGGGGCGCCTGCGAAGCTTCGGAAACGGACGGAGGTGTCTCGGGTATAACGGGGGCAGACGGTTGCGCAACAGTTCCCATCCTGTCTTGATTCACAGAGGGAGACTTTCCCTTGGCCGGGGCCGGCGTTGCAGGCGACGTCATGGTTGATAACGGTTGGGCAGGCTTACCATCATCTATCCGCGCGGCAAATCCGGGCATAGTCCCGCCCATCATTAAAAATACCGCCGCCGCGATGTATATTATCCATAGTCCATTGTGGTTTTTCATGAATGCCATTTCATTTTTTCCGCATCTGCATGATTTTGTTGAACTCGGGCAGATCGGCAAGGTTTCTTAAATCGTCATCCCGGGCCGCCCATTGCCTGACCACCGGATTAAGAACCATCGCGTTTTTCAGGTAAAATAGGCTTTGTTTTGTATCATTTTTTTGCGCGTAAAGACAGGCCAGATTATAGTGCGCGTCAACATAATTGTGTCGGATATGAAGCGCTTCATTAAAACTTGCAACGGCCTTTTCATACATTTTCTGGTTCATGAAAATCACACCTAAATTGTTCAAGGCGGACACATGACGCGGATCTGCTTTGATGACTTTTCTATAAAGGACTTTAGCTTCTTCCAACTCCCCTTTGCTTTGTCTCCGTAAGGCCTGCGCATAAAGGGCGGTTGTGTCTTTCCGGGCAGGCATTGGCGACGCGTCCTGTTTCACTTCTCCCGCCGGGATGACCACGTTTTGCTTTTTTTCCTTCCTCTCCACGGCTAACGTTTTATCCGCTGCAGGCTTCTTTTCAACTATCGCAGGCGGCGGAGCGGCAACGTCAGCCGGCGTCAGGGGCTGAGGCGTCGCCGTTTCAGGAACCTCTGCGGCGGGCAAGCCCTTTATGGACGGAACCGTTGCGATGCCCGGACTTTGAACAGGCGTTACAGCCGAACCTGCCTTACGGACATCCGGCCAATACAACCAAACAAGCATTCCGGCGGCATAGAAAAAAACGATTGCGAGGCCGATTACCGAAAACCACTTCCGTCTTTTATCGGGTTTCTTGTCCTCCAACGCAACGCTGCTTTCGTAAGGCGCGCAGGATGACTCCTTTTCCTTCTGGACTTTATTCAGAGCGTCATTTATGTAGCTCATAACTCCCCATGGGTCAAGAAATTCCGGCGGCGTTTAAGTGGTCAACCGCAACCATGATTTCTTTTCACTGCTGATGGTCTTCTGAAAATACCCACTCCCTATATCACGCGCCGCATGGCGGATGACCCTGCGGTCAATTCTGCTGATATTTTTGGCATAGGCGATCAGGAGCGCCCGATCGCAAAGCGCGTTGATCCGGCGCGGAATGCCCTCGGAAAAATCAAAAACCTGCCGATAAGCGCCTTTCGCAAATTGAATTTTCCCCGGCCCGCCGGCAACGCCCAATCGATGATGAATATAAGCCACGACGTCGTCCGCCGATAACGGTTTCAGATCATAGCGCACCGTAATTCTTTCGTTTAACTGTCGAAGCGCCGGCAAAGACAGTGTGGCTCTAAGTTCCGGCTGGCCGATTAAAATGATTTGCAGGAGCTTTTCACGCTCCGTTTCCAGGTTTGACAGCATGCGAATTTGTTCCAGGGCGCCATGCGAAAGATTCTGCGCCTCATCAATCATCAGCACCGCATATTTACCAACGGCAAAATTTTTCAGCAGAAATCCATTTAAAGCGTCAATATAAGATTTTTTTGTTTTGGTCTCTCCGGGAACTTCAATGCCGAATTCCGCCACAACCGCCTCCAGAAGTTCCACATCGGAAATCGCCGTATTGAAGATCAGGGCTGTTTCGACCGACGGATAAGGATCCAGTAAATTAAGCAACGTTCGGCAGATGGTGGTTTTGCCCGTGCCGATGCCGCCGGAAATCAGGACAAAGCCTTTCTTTTCCTTAATGCCATAGATCAGATAATTAAACGCGTCGCGATGCTGTTCGCTTAAAAACAGATAGCGCGGTTCAGGCGTCAGCTTGAACGGATTTTCTTTTAAACCAAAATACGCGGCATACATGGTTAGTAAACTCTCCCCAACGGTTATTTTCAGTTAAAAGAATAGTTAATAGTTTCGTTCTTTCCGTTACGCATCAGTTTGACGGATACACTTCCACCGGCCTGCATTGTATTCACCAACTGTAAAATATCGTCGGCGGTTGCCAGTTTTTTATTATTCACATCCACGACGACATCACCGTTTTGCAGGCCCAGCTTTTGATAAAGACTGCCGGGTGCAATACTGGAAACGATAAATCCCTGCTGCACGCCTTCAACCAGGAAAGGCCGAACAACCGCCTGGCTCATAATGGATTTCAAATCGCCCAGGCTTTGCGTCACCTCCTGGCGGTACACGGCGATACCGCTTCCCGGCCTGGGAGACAGCCCCTTCAGCGGGCCTTCGGCACTTTCCCTGATCTTCATCACAAATTCTTTTTCTCCGTCTTTCAAAACTGCCGTGTTGCGCGTAATGCGAATGAGCCTGGCCTGCCCGATCATCTCGCCTATGCGGTAGAGCTTCTGCTTGCCCTTGCCCTTTTCCTCAACAATTGCATATCCCACGGCTTGATTGATGGGCATTGTGCCCTTCAAATCAAAAGCGGTGTATTCTTCGCTTGGCAAAAGATTCCCGCCTGCATTTGTGTCAATAATCGTCTGGCGTGTCGTCTGAAACAAATTGCGTTTTGCGACAACATCATAGTATTCGATGGAACGCCCCTGCCCTGCTGTTGACGCCATGGCGGAGGTTTGTATGATGGCGACGGACGGGCTACCGGCAATCTTTAAACGGACTATTTTATAAAATATATCCACTCCCAGAAACGACATCATCGTGATCGAGACGGCAATCAGCAATGTCGTCGCTGCACCCGGCAGCACCGATAAGCCGGCTGGAATATTTGAAATCCGGCTGAACCCCTGTTTAAACTTTCGCGTGATATTTGCCCGCATATCCTTCATGCCTCTGCCGCCGCCCTGCCCTTATATATAGCGGACTGATGGACTGGCCAGCGTTCCACCCACCATAATATTCATCCTGGCCTTGTTCTTTCCAACAATCTCCAGCACGCCCGTTAAATTCAGACGGCTTTCATCCAAGCGATCCGCAAGCGAAATGCTGCCGTTTAATAAGCAATTCATCTTTGTTCCGTAAAATTCAAACTTGGTGAGCGCCACACTGTCGTTTTTTAATTGAGCCTGAATCTCGCCGCGGTCAAACTCGATGCGGTTCATCCCCAGGAAAGCTTCCGTAAGCGGGTAAGCGCCCCGGCTTAGATAGATGGACAATACCCCATCAACCTTTTGTCTTGTCGCCTCGTCTATTGTATAAAAAACAGATCCGCGAAGAAGACCTGTCATCCCCTTGAATAAGGGGAAGCCGGTCGGGCTGTATCGGGCCAGATCAATATCCTGAAAATTTATTTTTCCCTCAACCGGCAAACTCGTTTGGGCTGATGAGAGAAAGCCTGCTTGGCCGTCAAAGATACCGCTGTAAGCTTTGCCCCGGAAATGGATGGTATTGTGTTTCCGGAACAGACTGACCGGATTGACTTGTAAATCCAGTAATGTGCCCTGGAAAATAACATCGGCAGGCTTTGACGGCAAGCGCAAGGTTAAATCCTGAAGTTTAACGCCCAGAGGCAATGAAGGATGCAAGGATTCAGCCCTCAGGACAAAACCGGCGGCAGAGGCTGTTGCCTCCAGTTGCTCTTTGACCAGCACAGAGGGAAAAAGAAGATATAAAAAGACGAAGGTTACGCCTATTGCATAAATCGTCAGCCAGATAAATTTGTTCTTCAAAAAGCGCATGACGTCTATGGACCTCCCAAACGTGAAGAGGTCGGCGCATAAGAGGCAATCAAAAGCTGGACGCTGATGTATTCCGGACTTTCCTTCATTTTATCAACCGTGATCCTTTTAATCCTGATCATCTCAGAAGGTGATTCGATCTGAAATAAAAAATCTGCAAGTTGCTTGATCGTTATTTTTTCCAGTTTCAGAGCAACAAGGGTTTCCTCAAAGCTCGGGGATTGAATCCCCTGAACGGAATTCATCTGTTTGATGCCGCCTTTGACATTCGCCAAAACCGCTTTATTTTCCAGATACGAAAACAAAGTAAAATCGGATCGGCGTGAGGCAATTGAATTTCTGATCCGTGATATTTTAGCGTCCTGTGAGACAACGTCCGCATCGATTTTGACGATTTCCTCAAGCTTTTTTGACTGAATCAGTATGGTATTCTTCATTTTGGCTCGCGCGTCCCACAGCGGGAAAACGGCAAACGCAAGAAGGATGGCGACGATCACGAAAGCCGCGCCGCCCGTGATCATGGCGCGCTGTTTAGCATCCAAATTCGACCAGGTTGTCCTGATCATCTTAACTCCATCCTCAAATCAAAATTCACTTGGGTTCCTTCCTTGGCCAGAGCCGTTTTGTTGATCACAACATTTTTGAATATCTTTGATTTTAGAAGCTCATTTTTTACATTCGTCACATCATCAATTTTTTTTGCTTCGCCTTTGAGGAGAACGACATTATTCTCGTAATGCCAATGAGTGATGACAACATCCAGTGTGGGGGCAATAAGGACGGAAACGTCTTTTAACAACTCCAGCACGGTTACTCCCGAACCGCCGTCATCCATGCTATACGTTTTTTTGTCTTCGGCAAGCTTCGTTCGCAATTGTGCGACCGGATCAACCATTGGCGTCCGGGGATAATGCTTTTTAAAAATCAACTCGATCTGATTTTTCAGACTGTCAGCCTGACGCGCCTGCCATTGATAGTCAAGAACCAAATCAACCGCCGCCAAAAGTAAGATGATTCCGGCAATAATGGTTCCCCACCGTAATTGTTTTGTCCGGTCGCCGCCGCCTCTTCTTACCGCAAATTCCCCCCGTCGGAAGTTAAAGGACTTGCGTGAAGCAAAGGCTCTTTTCACGGCCGCGAGCGCCGTGTTCATGATGAGCGGTTGATAGCGGCTTTGCGGTTTTTCGCCGATTTCGGAGTGTTCGGATCCGCCGAAATCGAGAACCATCACCGGCACACCGAAAGTCTTTTCCAGTTCATCAACCAGCGGTTTAAATAAAGAACCGCCTCCGGTAACCAGAATTTGTGCGGGTGTGCCGTGCAGCGTTTCATCGAGCCGCATCAATTCAACGGCATTGGCGAGCGTTGCGCAAAATTCACGGCAGGCAGCCAGTGCCCCTCCGGTTTTTGTCCCGTAGTCGCCGCTGATTTTTACGGACTCCGCCGCCGGGGGATCACAAAATAAATCCGCGGCCAGGGCGCGGGTGATCGCGTCTCCGCCAAAGGCAAAAGAACGGATCTGGACCAATGCGTTTTTTTCATAAAAAACGGCAGAGGCAAAAGAGGCGCCGATATCGAGCAGAATACCCGTGTCGGCCAAAGCCTTTTGTTCCATGAGCGGCAAAGCCAGAGCAGCTGTGGCAATGTCGATGGCCGATACCTCGCCTAATTGCGCCTCAACCGCCGCAATGATTTCCCGGATTCTCTTTTTCCCGACGGCGGCCGCTAATAGCCCGTCGTCGGGAAGGCGCACATAATCGACTACCACGTCCTCGATGGGTAAAGGCAGGAGAGGCTCCAATTCAAAAGACAGAGTTTTATTGATTTTGCTTTCGTCATGGAAAGGCAGGCGGATTTGACGAAACATGACCTCCGAGGGCGGCAGGGAAACCACACAGCGAATCCCCGAGGGCGCTGTCGGGCGGAGCGACTCCGCCAGTATTTTTAAGGCCGCCTCCAGATCAACGCCGCCTTCGAGCCGCACGGTTTCGGAACCAAGCACATGGACGTCCGTCCGGCCCACGCGGTATGCCCATACGGCTTTGACGGTGTCAGATCCAATATCCAGGCCAAGAATTGTTTTCGGCATCAATCCTGCCTCCAATGGATGATCCGGGATGGCGACCGCTGCATGACGCCGCTGATGCTTCGTGACATCTTATCGGCCACGCCGGTTGCGTATATGCTGAAGTAATTGCTTTTTGCCACGTCAATCAACCCCGGTTTTATCGTCACGCTTTCCATGCCGGGAACTTTTTTATACCAATCGACTAAAGACAAATCATGGCTCTTGTTTCTTCTGTATTCATCTATTTTATCCGCCAACGCGACCGTGATATCGGGAGAAAGAACGCGCAAAACCATTTTTGGCGCCGTATTGATACTGACAGCCCCCGTGCCGTAAATGGTCACCAGCTGAGACAAAGCGGGTTTTTCTTGTGTCCCGGCAAAGAGTTCCCGGGTAATCCCTTTTACCATAAGCAGTTCTTCAATGCAATCCAACGGCGCGTTTTTTGCGGCATAGGGCATCGATAATGACGCGTAATAGGGACTTTCCGCGCCCGCGCCGGTCATCTCATGATTATCATCCACCCAGTCGATAATCGCGTCCACAATTTCCGACGATTTGCGACCATCCAGATTAAATTCCGGCAGATGTAAAAGCCTGAGCAACATATCTTTGATGTCGGCATTCACCGTGCCGCCGTTCACGAGTTTATGGAGCGGAATTTTCCCTTTCTCGTCTTCAATTCTGACCCTGAAATGACCATGGGTGAATAATGATTCAGACCGGGCGGACAAAACCTCTGCGTTGGCCCAGTCATCATTCAGGGTTTCATATTCGTTCTTGGAGTTGATCAGCAAGGCTGCCGCACCGTAGAATCCGGATTTGGCAATATAGGTCAGCTTGAGGCCGTCGCTTGTGTTAGCCGCGCTATAGATATCGGCGCGTGACAACCGGTTCAACTCCAGCGCGGCGGCCACCAGAATGCTGATCATCAGGATGACGATAATCAACGCGACGCCGGAATGACTTTGTAATATTTCTTTAAACCGTTTCATTTTCTCACCGGTAGAAATACCCTGGTTATAAATTTGTAGGGTTTTTCAGCATCCCGGGCGTTTTTCAGAATCAATTCGATTTGAACCAACACAGGGGGCTTGCCTTTTTGCGATGCGGATGAAGACGCCGTGTCCCAGGAATCATAATATTGGCCTCCTTCATCGTAAAATATCAAATTCAACGCCTGAACATTCTCACAAATAATTATCCCGCCGCCGGTTTGCTTATCCTTGGCAGGCTCGGCACCCGCAACATCGGAACGCCGGAGTGACAAACCACCATCTTTATCTTCCCTGACAAAATAAGCAATCGAAGCCGGATAACCGGATAGTAATTCTTCCTCAAACGCCAGATGAGCCGCCGACCAGAATGAGATCGAGCCGAATTCACGGTTGCCGATTCTGCGTTTTTCAGATTGCAAAACAAAGGCATCTCCAAAGCGCTGCAATGAGGATAAATCACCGCTCATTTTATCCAGGGTGATACGCGCCATCGCATAAGCTCGGGAGTCGTCATCCAGTTCCCTGACGACCGTTAACGTCCCGCTGTAGGCGGCATATATCGTCGAAAGGACAATGCCGAGAATGAAGATGGCAATCAAAATCTCCAGCAGGGTAAAGCCACGCGAATCCTGATAATGGACGGACGGCCTGTCAGACATCATCACATCCCGCTTGTCTTGTAGAAAATAAGTTGATAGGCGCCTTGCCTGGTCAGGGCCTGATGAACGACATTGACTTCAATTCTTTTGAGTTTGGCAATTTGAGTATCCGTTACCCGGATTGTCCAGCCGTAGTCGGGATAGCCGGGAGCAAAATCACCTTTTTGACTTTGATTGCTAAGCGTTGACAGCGCTTCAATGTCGGCCATTTTACTCTGAGCCAAAAGCGACGCCGTGGTCAAAAAGCGCGACTCGGATGCCATGGAAATACTTTGCGATTGCATCTGAAAAACCGCCACCAACGCAATTGCCAGAATGGCCACGGCGATCATGATCTCCAGAAGCGTAAAACCAGCTTTTTTCTTTTGCATCGTCATCCTCTTACTTTGTCGCATCCCTGCCTAAACCGTCATCCGGAGAAATCTCAACATACTGATCATAAACAGCGGTGACCCCTAAAAAGGGATTAACGACCAGCGTCATCCGCTCTTCATCCTCAGCCAAATGAAGGATCAAAGGCGTGCCAATATTGTTCTTGCCAAATTTGATTTTCACAACGCCATCCGCAATCGTTTCATTTTTCCGGTTGATCATGTCCAAAACGGCAACCCCGGAGGGAAACTTTTTCGCATTTTTTTGAACATCATTTTGCTTTTCCGGGGTCATGTCGGATGTGATCACATAGTAGCTCGCGCCGGGGATATCCAGAATCAGAATATAATCAACCTGATCGCGTACCGCCTCGACGCGCAGCTTCCGCTCCAGGCCAATGAACTGTCGCGATGCCTTTTTGAGTTTGCCGACGGTAAGAGCATCCCGGGTCACGGGTACGGCCATGACCAGAATAATGCCGATCAACGCAATCACGACGAGCAATTCGACCAGCGTAAAGCCGTGTTTACTCAATTTCCCAGTTATGGATGTCCTTATCGACACCTTCTCCACCTGCCTCGCCGTCGGCCCCCAGGCTGGACAAATCAAAGTCGCCGTGGCTGCCGGGGCTGACATAAATAAATTCATTGCTCCAGGGATCTTTGGGAACCTTCCCTTTTTCCAGATAGCCTCCGGTCCGCCAGTTTCTGGGCAGATTGCCGGCCGTAGGCGCTTCGACTAAAGCTTTCAGGCCCTGTTCCGTTGTGGGATAAG
>DNYQ01000105.1 GCA_003506745.1 Syntrophaceae bacterium | reverse complement strand
GCTGTTGCCCTGACCAAACGCCCGCCGCTGGCCGTGGCCGCAGTGCTCGACGGCATCAGCGTCGGACTGGAAAAGGGCTTCGATGAAGGCCTGCGGCTGGACATCGAGTGGTCAAAGAAACTGGCCGCCAGCAAGGATGCTGTGGAGGGCATTACCGCTTTCCTGCAGAAGCGCGAACCGAACTTCACCGGCGAATGATTTCCCCCAAAAAGACGCAGGGGTAATTTTTACGCGCCCCTGCGTTTTTCCTTTTCTCCTAATAAATGATATTGACATCCCGCAGCAGATGCTTTAATTAGCCGTGAAAATGCTTAATCCTGACTTTACAGGAGCGGAGGAACCATTTTTTTGGGGCGGATCGCTTTTGGCGTAAGGCAACCTCTTCGGCCCGAGCCCTTCAGCTAACTTCGCAGGCTTCGATGAGGAGACCCAACCGAACGGATTCGGGAGGATCATCCTCCTATAATCATGCTTTGGAGGGTTGTTATGCCCGATTTATCAAGTGGTGACAGCGATCCGTCCTCACCATCAGATGAAACATCTTCATCCCGATGGTTCGATAAAAAGTCTCTTCTGCTTGCTTTTGGATCTATCGGTGTTGTCTTTGGCGATGTCGGGACCAGTCCACTTTATACCGTCAAGGAATGCTTTCACGGGAAACACGCCATTATTCCCGATCCCTCTAATATCTTTGGTGTCTTATCCCTAATCTTTTGGTCCATGATGATAGTGGTCAGCATCAAGTATATCACTTTCATTCTTCGCGCCGACAATCGCGGTGAAGGCGGTATCTTCGCTCTGCTGAGTCTTTTGACGTCTTCGGACAAAAAGATTTCCGCAACCCTCAAAGCAGCTCTCGTGTTTGCCGGTATTCTCGGCGCCGGACTTCTTTATGGAGACGGCGTCATCACACCGGCCATATCCGTCCTTTCGGCTGTCGAGGGGCTTGAAGTTGCCACTAAGGCCGCCTCGCCCTTTGTGATGCCCCTGACTTGCGTCGTCCTTGTTTGCCTCTTCCTGTTGCAGCATAGAGGCACAAAGGATATCGGCAAACTATTCGGTCCGATTATGTTGATCTGGTTTATTGCCATCGCTGGTTTCGGTTTGATCCAAATTTTTAATGAACCACGGATTCTGTTGGCCATAAATCCATTTTATGCCGTCGATTTTTTTATGCGCAACAGCACGCACGGCATTGTTGTCCTCGGTTCAGTCGTTCTCTGCATCACAGGTTGCGAAGCCCTCTATGCCGATCTCGGACATTTTGGGAAAAACGCCATACGCCTTTCCTGGCTTGCATTTGTTTGCCCCGCCTTGTTGTGCAATTATTTCGGACAGGGCGCTCTGCTCCTTGGACATCCGGAGCTGAATGTTAATCCCTTCTACGGACTCGTTCCCAGAGTTCTGCTCTATCCCATGGTCGGTCTGGCCACCGCCGCCACCGTCATTGCCTCTCAGGCTTTGATCTCCGGGGCTTTTTCGCTGACCCAGCAGGCCGCACAATTAGGTCTTTGCCCGCGGATGCGCATTGTTCATACTTCAAGCGATATGCAAGGTCAGATCTATATTCCCGTCGTCAACTACGCTCTCATGATCGCCTGCCTTGGCGTGGTCATCGGCTTTAAGCAATCAAGCGGACTGGCGGGAGCCTATGGCATTGCCGTCACGGGCACCATGATCATTACTTCCGTTCTCTATTTTCTGGTGCTGATTAACAACTGGAAGTGGTCCGTGGGAAAAGCCCTGTCTCTTGTCGCAATATTTATCGTTTTTGATGTTGCCTATATCATCGGAAATCTCTTCAAGATTGCCGACGGAGGCTGGTTTCCCCTCTTTGTCGCGGCAATCGTAGCCATTGCCATGACCACCTGGAGAAAAGGCCGGGCGGAACTCGCCCGCAAGTTGATAGGAGCAAGACTTCCCCTAGACAGTTTTCTTGCAGGAGTATCCAAGCGAAAACTGCCGAGAGTACCCGGATCGGCTGTATTTATGACATTATCTCCGGAAGGAACTCCGCCCACCCTTCTTCATCATATCAAGCACAACCATATGCTGCATGAGAAAGTCGTGCTTCTTTCCATCCGTTCCATCGACTCGCCCAACGTTCCAGCGGATGAAAGGATCAAACTGGACGATCTGGGACAGGGTTTCTACCGCGTCGTTGCGACATATGGTTATATGCAAACACCAAATGTCCCCCGGATTATGAAAGATGCTTCCCCATACGGGCTTCTTACGGAACCGATGACCACGACTTTCTATCTTGGCAGGGAAACGCTCCTGACGGGAGGCAAATCGAAAATGATGCGCTGGCGCAAGGCGGTCTTTGCCTTTATGTCGAGGAATGCGGGAAATCCTACGGCTTATTTCGGTATTCCGGCCAACCGGGTTGTTGAACTTGGCACACAAATAGAACTTTAATTTTAAATGAAAGGGACCTGTATGAGATTGATGAAAAATCGCGCTTGGATATGGATAGCTTTCCTGTTGATGATACCTTTTGGGGCCCAAGCCGGCGAGTATGATTCCGGCGTTCAGGGAAAGATCATTCTTGAAACGGAAAGGATGAGCAATGGCGAACCTATTGATTATCAGGATACGGATCATCCCCGGGTCACCGTCATGACGGTGGATATTGCACCGGGCGCCAAGACGGGCTGGCACAGCCATCCGATGCCGGTGTATGCTTATGTGATGTCCGGTCGCCTGACGGTGCAACTAGAGGGTGGAAAAACAACCGAATTCAAAAAAGGGGAAGCGATTATTGAAGTTGTCAATCTCCGTCACAACGGGATCAATCGAGGGAAAATTCCCGTCAAACTTGTTGTTTTTTATCTCGGCGGAAAAGACGTTCCCAATGTGATCAAGGCGGACAAACCCTGAGATTCAAAATCTCGTTTCCCGCCATCCTTAAATTATGCCTGAACCTATCGCTCTCTTTTCTCTGCACGGATCCGGCCCGCGCGGATTTCGCGGATAAAATCATCTTCGCCTGTGATTCTGTTTTCAAACAGGGTCACATGCGAGCCGATGTTCAGTATTTTATGGGCGTCGCTGCCGCCGGTCCCCGGAATTTTCAGTACATCCATTGCTTTCCGGACTTTTTTCATGGCCAGTTCGCCGTGATCAGGATGACACAACTCGATGCCGTCGAGCTCCAGTTTATAAACCAGATCGCCTGCCCCGTAATAGTGGGATTTACCGCCGCGGGATAACTTATAGGGATGGGCGGCAATGATGATGCCGCCTTCTCTATGCACTGCTTCCACAAGCCGAGCGGCCGAGCAGGTTTGCGTGAGGCTGCGACAAAGACCAAACACCAGAAATTCACCCTCGGAACGATTCGAGGAATCGAAGGTATTGATTTCCTGTCCGTTGATCAAAACGATGCCCCGTCCGGCGGAGATTTTTTGCAGTCTGCCGAATTCTTCATCCGGCCAGCGCATGCCATGTTCGGTCAGGGCCATGCCGGAAAGGCCTGCCGCCGCCGCCTGCCCGACAATGTCTCCGTCATCAATAAAGGAACAGCCGGAATACCTGCGGGTATGAATATGAATATCAAAAGCATTCATTATCAAGGATTGTGACAAATGGATCACTGCTCCACGTTATTTTTTGTTGATCCACTTTATCTGAAATTCGATTTCTTCATTTTTCCCCTCCCGCTCATGCTCCACATTGAAGGCGGCGCGGACCGGAACCGATATTCGTTCGTTGCCGATCATGATGGCAAAGCGTTCGCCGTTTTCCAGCGCGTCGGCCAGACGGCGAAGCTTGGCGGCGAATTGGGCCGCCGGATAGGTTTTTTCCAAGTCTCGCGATTTCTTTTTCATAGACACCTCCTTTTGAATGAGGATTAGCTTTTGAGGGAGTATCTGTCAAGCATTCAGTGCAAAGCGGTGAGTGAAGGAGCAGGGAACGGTCGCGGCCACCCTTGCGGGTGGCAAGACCGTTCCGTACGGGGAATGGGTCGTGGGTCATGGGTCGATCGGTGAACAGGGCCGCGGTGAAAAATGAAAGTCTAAATATTCGAAATACCATAAGATAAAAATATTTTTCGCTTCGGGGGAGAATAATTTATGGCATTCCTTGAAAAAAAATGATAAGAATCCTCACAATTATCGACAATCAGTTTTTGGCTTCATCATTAAATAAAACCGGAGGAGGGATTACTGCAGAAGATTCATCACCAACAAGACTGCAGAATATGGGTAGCTTCATTCACAACGTCTTAACACCAAACATAGGAGGGAAGTTAAAATGGCTGGAGAAGTTTCATATGCGTCGAAACCGTGGTTGAAATCTTACGACAAGGGTGTCCCTGAAAAAATTCAATACGAACAAATTTGCATGCCCGACATTCTGGACAGAAGTGCGGCCCAAAATCCGGATCGCATGGCGCTGAATTTCCAGGGCTACACCATGAATTACAAACAGCTTAAAGAGATGGTGGATCGATTTGCCACTTGGCTGGCCGGAGCGGGCATTAAAAAAGGCGATGCCGTGGCCATCATTCTGCCCAACATGATTCCCACCGTCGTCGCCTATTATGCCATCCACCGGCTGGGCGGCATCGTCGTTTTGAACAACCCCACCTATTCTGACCGTGAACTGGAGCATCAGCTCAACGATTCCGGAGCCAAGATCATGATTATCATCGACCTGCTGGCCAACCGGATGATCGATTTAAGACCCAAAACCAAGGTGAAGCAGATCATCATCACCTCCATCGGGGACTATCTGCCTTTCCCGGTCAATCTTCTGTTCCCGCTGGTCGGCAAGAAAAAAGGCCTGCTGCCGGCAAAGCCCATGAAACCGGCCAGTGACGTGCTGCAATGGAAGGACTGCATCGCGAAATCACAGCCCAACCCGCCCAAGGTCAAACTGACGTTCGACGACGCCGCCATGTACCAGTACACGGGCGGCACGACCGGCGTTTCCAAGGGCGTCATCCTGACGCACGGCAACATCAGCAAGCAGGTGCAGCAGATTCGCGCCTGGTTCCCGAAGTTCACCGGCACGTATAACGTCAACCTGGGCGCACTGCCCTTCTTCCATGTTTTCGGCATGTCCTGCGCGATGAACTTCTCCATTATCCAGGGCTGGGGCGACATCCTGATTCCCAAACCGCAGCCCGAGCCCCTTCTGGATGCCATCCACAAGTTCAAACCTAACTTCGCCGCGCTGGTTCCAACCATGTTTATCGGCATGCTGAATCATCCGAAAATGAAAACGACCGACATGACCTGCTTCAAAGGCTTCTTCTCCGGCAGCGCCCCGCTGCCCGTGGAAGTGATTCATGATTTTGAAAAAACGGCGGGGTCGGTCATCTGTGAAGGCTTCGGCATGACGGAAACCACGCCGGTGACCCATACCAACCCCTTCGAAGGCGTCCGGAAAATCGGTTCGATCGGCCTGCCCATATCGGATACTGAGTGCCGCATCGTCGATCTGGACAAGGGCGAGACGGATATGCCCATCGGCGAGCCGGGCGAACTCATTATCCGCGGTCCTCAGGTCACCAAGGGGTATCTGAACAAACCCGAGGAAACCGCGGGCCTGCTCAGAGACGGCTGGTGCTACACGGGCGATATCGCCACGATGGATCAGGACGGTTACTTCTACATCGTGGACCGCAAGAAGGACATGATCATCAGCGGCGGATTCAACGTTTATCCACGGGATATCGATGAAGCGTACTACGAACATCCGAAGGTCATGGAAGCCTGCGCCATCGGCATTCCGGATGCAAAACGGGGAGAAAACGTCAAGCTGTTCATCGTTCTGAAAGAAGGCGAAACGGCGACGGCCGAAGAGATGATTGAATACGGCAAGGCGAAACTGGCCACCTACAAGCTGCCCACGGAAGTCGAATTCCGCAAGGAATTGCCGAAATCGACCGTCGGCAAGGTTCTGCGCAAGGAACTGAGGGCGGAAGAGCTGGACAAGCGGAAGAAGTAGCCGCCCGTTCATCCAGCAATGCAAAAAAGGCTTGCCCCGCGGGGCAAGCCTTTTTTTTTAAGACGGCTGTGGTTATTTTACGGAAACCACCGGACAGGCGGACTGCAGGATAATATACTGGGCATTGGATCCGAACAGCAGTTTGCCGACTTTGGATTTTTTCTCGATGCCGATGATGATTTCGTCCACTTTCTTGTCTGCCGCGAATTCCACGATGTCTTCTCCGGGGGTGAGGCCGCGCACCAGAATATGCGTTTCACAGTCAATGCCTTCAGCATCCATCGTTTCTTTGACATAGGCCAACTGCTTTTCAACCTTGTCCAGATCCATTNNAAGATAAGCTCTTCGGCATTATCGGCATGGGAACGATCGGCAGGCGCGTGGCCGAGGTCGCATCCGCTTTTGGCGCAAAAATCGCCTATTTCTCAACATCGGGCAAAAATCTTCAGGCGCAGGGCTACCCGCATCTGCCGCTTCCCGAGCTGCTGGAACGGGCCGACGTCGTATCCATTCACTGTCCGCTCAACGATCAGACGCGCAATTTGCTTACGGAATCCCGTCTGCGCCTGATGAAGCCCACAGCCTATCTTTTAAACATGAGCCGGGGCGGCATCGTGGACGAAGCGGCGCTCGCACGCGCCATCGATGAAAACCGGATTGCCGGCGCGGGGCTGGATGTCTTGACGGCCGAGCCCATTGCCGCGGACAGTCCGCTTCTAAAAGTCCGGCATCAGGATAAACTCTTCATCACGCCGCACATCGCCTGGACNNCCCCTCTGATAGAGACTTGCACAGGCCGCCCCCGGTTCACCCGGGGAAATTTAAATCTTTGCAATGCGGCTGATATCCAGTTTTTCTATGCCCGCCGCAGCGTTGACAATATGTTCGCGTAATTTTACATCATACTGCATGGTAATGGCGATTTGCTCCATAATGGGCGATCCGCCTCCATGATAAGATCCATACGTCATAAACCCGGTATTGGATGAACAGGTCACCTCGGCAAACAACAGCCAGAATTTCAATTGGTCGGCTATCGGAATTTTGGGGTTGCGCTTCAGATATTTTTCCAACAGGGGCCGCAGGTCGGGATTGGCCAGATCGGCCTCATACGGAAACGTCGAAGGCAGACCGCCGGCGATGTTGCACAGCATCTCCTGTTCATCGAAAACCGCCTCGCCCGTCAGACACCTTCCGACATTGGCATAAATGGAATGCGGAATATAGGACCCGGGGCCGTAAGGCATCTGGCCTATGCCCGGCACATATATTTCAGGCTTGCTTTTTGCCGATGCGGTAAATCCGGCCGCGTAACCCAGCTCGGTGATCATAATAATCTTGGAAAGGATTTCCCG
>DNYQ01000052.1 GCA_003506745.1 Syntrophaceae bacterium | reverse complement strand
ATTGTGACAACCGAAGTGGCGATGTGGCGGGGACTGGCCGAAAAATACGGATTGAAAGCCGACTATTTCGGCGGCCATTCGCTGGGCGAATTCACGGCGCTGGTTGCCGCGGGTGTCATGCCTTTTGCCGATACGGTGCAAATTGTCCGGACGCGCGGCAAACTGATGCAGGAAGCCGTTGCCGTGGGCGTGGGATCGATGGCCGCGGTAATATCCGACGGCATCGACGTCGCAGCGTTAAAGACGGCGCTGGCGGATTTGTCGCTGGATGTCGCCAATATTAATTCCGCCAATCAGGTCGTGATTTCAGGCCAGGCCGCCGCGCTTCCCGAGGCTGAAAAACGCTGCAAGGAATTATTCGCGGCGCCCAAAACCTGCCGGTTTGTGCAGCTCAATGTCAGCGCGCCCTTCCACAGCCGTTTTATGGAAAAAATTGAGGCGCCTTTTGCCGAAACCCTGCGGAAATTCAGCCCGTCATTTAACGGCGCAAACGCCTCCCGTGTGACCTCCAATTATTCGGGATCATTTCACGCCGCCGATATTGACGCGGTGATCGGCAATCTGGTCAGCCAGCTTTCCCATTCCGTTCTGTGGCGCGAAAACATGCAGACGCTTGCCGCCGTGGCCTTCCAGGTTTATGAAATCGGCCCGGGAAGGCCGCTGCGCGATTTTTTTAAAACAGTCGGCGTGGCCTGCGAGTCCATTACCAGCCTGACGACGGCGGAAAAAGCGCTGGCTAAAGCTTAAACATGGTCATGACGATATTCATGAAAGGCGGATTATGGATTTAAATTTCAGCGAAAATCAATTGCTGTATGTGGAGACGGTGCGCAAGCTGGTGAAAAACGAAATCACCCCTCACATTCTGGAGATGGAAAAGGCGCATCGTTTTCCGTGGCCGCTCATCCGGAAAGCCTGGGAAATGGGCGTGATCAATTTGTGCATTCCGGAATCCGTCAAGGGGTTTGATGTGGACGTGTTTGCTTCGGCGTNNTCTTTTTGCCTGACCGAACCGGGCGCCGGTTCCGACAATTCTCTGATGACCAGCTTTATCGTGAAGCGCGACGATGGCTCTTACGTGTTAAACGGGTCCAAGTGCTTTATCACCAATGCGTCTTATGCGTCTCAATTTACCGTTTTGTGCAAAACCGGCAAGCCCACCGGCAATTTCATGGCCTGCGTGGTCATTCCGGTGGAACATGTGACATCCGACGATCTTTCCGATGTTGGAGAATCCACCCGGGAAATTCATCTGCCCGCCGGCGGCAAGGTGGTCATCGGCAAGCCGGAAGACAAACTGGGCCAGCGGCTCTCCAACACGGCCGGCGTGACTTTTGAGGATGTCATTATCCAACCGGATCAGATCATCGGAGACCGTCGTTTCGGCTTTAAATATATTATGGACGTGCTGGACTTTGCGCGTCCGATGGTTGCGGCCATCGGTCTGGGACTGGCCAAAAGAGCGCTGGACGTTACGCTCGCCTACACGCGCGAGCGCAGGCAGTTCGGACAGCGCATCTGCGATCTGCCGGTGGCGCGCAACATGCTCATCACCATGTGGAAGAAAGTGGAATTGGCCGAGTTGTCGCTGCTGAAAGCCTGCTGCAAAATTCAGGAAAAGGCCAAGGATGCCGGTATTTACGCCTCGCTGGCGAAAAACACCTGCGCGGAGGCGGCCGTTTTCTGCGCGAATGAAGGTCTGCATCTGCATGGCGGCTATGGTTTTACCACGGATTATGAAATTTCAAAACTGGCGCGCGACGCGCATATTATCGATATTTATGAAGGGGTCCGTGAAGTGCAGGATATGATTATCGGCCGGGAGATTGTTTAGGAATGCCGNNATGCCGCCAAAGGTGAAAAACTGGCGGCTTCGGATCCGGATCATTATTTGCGATGTCCGGGACTACTCCGTGATTTCTTTTCGCAACTGGACGGGGTTTATCTGTTTTTTGCGCATACGGATATTGATCATTTCCACCGCCACGGAAAACGCCATCGCAAAGTATATGTAGCCTTTCGGAACATGCACGTCGAAGCCTTCAACCATCAGCGTGACGCCCACCAGAATCAGGAAGGCGAGTGCCAGAATCTTGATGGTCGGGTGCGCGTCCACAAAGTCGGCGATCGGTTTGGCGGCAAACAGCATCACGCCTACGGCCATGATAATCGCGGTGGCCATGATGGAAATATGCTGCGCCAGTCCCACCGCCGTGATGACGGAATCCAGCGAAAAAACGATGTCCAGCACGGCAATCTGAACCAGTACGGCCGCCATGGATGCGGTTTTCAGCGTCGGTTTTTCTTCCTCAATCCCTTCCAGACTGCCGTGGATTTCGTGCGTTGCTTTAGCCAGCAGGAATAGCCCGCCTCCGATTAAAATAATGTCGCGTCCGGAAATCTCCTGGCCGAAAATGGTAAACCAGGGCTGGGTCAGATTGGCCACCCAGACAATGGAAAAAAGCAGCGCCAGCCGGGTGAGCATGGCCAGACCAAGACCCAGATTTCTGGCCAGGTTTCTTTTTTTGGCGGGCAGCCGCCCCACCAGAATGGAAATGAAAATGATATTGTCGATGCCCAGAACAATCTCAAGGGCGGTCAGGGTGGCAAGGGCAATCCAGGCCTCAGGACTGGCGATCCATGTGAACATACTCTTTCTCCGGAAAT
>DNYQ01000289.1 GCA_003506745.1 Syntrophaceae bacterium | reverse complement strand
TGAGGCGACGGGCATGATCTACAATGCCGGCGCCGGTTTCTACAACCGGGCGGCGATCATGACGAGTCCCGGTATCGTCGTCGGGGGCGGCAAGAAGATTCCGTCCATCGAGGATGTGTCCGCCAACTGGGCGAAAATCATGGATCTCAAGGGTGCTAAGGAATACGGGCAGTTGAACGATCTGGTTCTTCAGGATCTCCTCTCGGCTCTGGAGGGAAAGAAAGAGCCGGCGCAAAGCGGCGGTTTCTCGGCGGTAAAGGATGTCTTTGAAAAAATGCCCGGGGCCTTTCAGGCCGGCTCGGCGGGCGGAGCGGCGGTTGTTTTCCAGTACTGCATCTCCGGTGACGGAGGCGGTGACTGGTCTGCCGACATCAAAAACGGCGCGTGCACGGTGGCTTCGGGCATCCATGTCAGCCCGACCTGCACGCTGAAAATCAATTCGGGGGATTTCCTCGACCTGATGAACGGCAAGGTTAATGCCATGAAGGCCTATACCTCGGGAAAACTGAAGATCGAGGGAGATATCATGAAATCCCAGCTTTTGGAGAAAATCTTCAAATTTTAAGCGGAGATTATCTGAAGCATCGATTTAAAAATTTGAACGTAATATCTTGTGAATGAAGGAGGTAAAACGATGATTGGAATCACGTCATACGGAGCCTATATTCCCCGCCTGCGATTGGANNATGACCACTGCTCTGAATCTGCGGAGCGACATCAATACGGCGGACTTCACGTCTTCCCAGCGGGCCGGCACGACCGGTTTGTTGACCGCTCTGGACGTGATCAAATCGGGGAACCGCAAATCCATTCTGGTTGCCGCGTCCGACAAGAGGCAGACCCGTCCGGCCGCCTTTTACGAGATGTGGTTCGGCGACGGTGCAGCATCCGTCCTGGTCGGAGACGAAGACGTTGTGGCTGAATTCCTGGGTTCCTATTCCCTGACCTACGATTTTGTGGATCATTACCGGGGATCCAAGTCCGAGTTCGACTACATATGGGAAGAACGGTGGCTCCGCGAAGAAGGCTATGCCAAGATTATTCCCGAAGCGGTGAAGGGCTTGTTCAAGAAGCTGAATATCACGATGAATGATGTGCAAAAACTGGTCTTCCCCTGTTTCTTCAAGGCGGAACACAAGTTGATCGGAAAGAAATTGGGGGCCACGCCGGACAAACTGGCCGATACGCTGCACGAGGTCACCGGAGAGACCGGCGTTGCGCATGCTTTGTTGATGCTGGTCGGGGCGCTCGAAACGGCAAAGCCGGGAGATGGCATCCTTTTGGCCGGTTTTGGACAGGGGTGCGACGCCCTCTATTTCAAGGTCACTGAAAACATCAATAAACTGGCCGATCGCGCGGGGCTCAAAGGATCGCTGGCCAACAAGAAGACCACGGATAACTACATGAAGTTCCTGAAATTCCGGGATCTGCTCAATCCGGAGATGGGAATCCGGGCGGAAGCGCCCGTGCAGACGACCATGACGGCCCTCTGGCGGAACCGAAAAATGGTTCTCGGGTTTGTGGGTGGAAAATGCCGGGATTGCGGGACGGCTCAGTTTCCCCCGGCGGATCTTTGTGTGAATCCGTCCTGCGGACACTTAGGAACACAGGACGATTACGAATTCGCCAATATCAAAGCCAGGGTCCGCTCGTTTACGGGAGATCTTCTGGCCGTATCGGTCGATCCCCCGGCGATTTACGGAATGGTGCAGTTTGAGGGCGGCGGCCGGCTGATGATGGATTTCACGGACAGCGAGTTGAATGACATCAAAATCGGCATGCCCGTCAAGATGTCTTTCCGCAGACGAGTCGTGGACACGGTCCGTGGATTTTCACAATACTTCTGGAAGGCCGTTCCTCAGACGGATTGGACGCCGGAAATTGATTTTAAGGGGCGTGTGGCTATTGTGACAGGCGCCGGCGGCGGTTTGGGCCGCGCTTATGCCCTGGAACTGGGTCGCCGCGGAGCGAAGGTTGTCGTGAACGATTTCGGAGGCACACGCGACGGATCGGGATCAGGGGCGGCCGGACCTGCGGATGTGGTTGTGGAGGCGATCAAGGCCATGGGCGGCGAAGCCGTCGCCAATTACGACAACGTTGCCACGCCGGATGGCGGTCAGAAGATCGTAAAAACGGCACTGGACGCTTTCGGCAAAGTCGATATCCTCATCAACAACGCCGGCATTATCAGGGATAAAGGCATCCTGAAGATGGATCCGGAAAACTGGTCGGCCGTTCTTGCCGTCCATCTCAACGGCGCCTATAACGTGACGCGGCCGACTTTTGAGGCCATGCGGCAAAACGGGTACGGCCGCATCATCATGACGACTTCCGCGGCCGGCCTTTACGGCAATTTCGGTCAGACGAATTATTCCTCGGCCAAACTGGGGGTTGTCGGGTTTATGAATACGCTGAAGCTGGAGGGCGCTAAATATAATGTCAAAGTCAACACCATCGCCCCCATCGCTGCGTCCCGATTAACCGAGGACATGATGCCGCCGGAGATGCTCCAGAAAATGAATCCGGACTATGTTGCCGGCATCGTCCTGTATCTGTGTTCCGAAGATTGCAAGGATTCCGGCAATATCTTCAATGCGGCGGCCGGATTTTACAGCCGCGCGGCTGTCTTGACCGGTCCCGGTGTGATGTTGGGAGACGACACGCACGTGCCGACGCCGGAAATGATTCGCGACAACTGGGAAAAGATCAACAGCCTGGAAGGGGCGAAACCTTATACGGAACTCAATATGGCCACTATGGACTTTCTGACGCCGCCCTCAGCAGGTGCCCCGGCGGCAGGAGGCGGCGCAAGCGGTCTTACCGTCGCAGGGGTCTTCCAGCAGATGCCTTCCGTTTTCAATGCGGCGGCAGCAGCCGGGAAAGATGTGACCTTCCAGTTCAGTATTTCCGGTCCGTCAGGCGGGGATTGGTTTGTCGCCGTCAAGGATGGGACGTGCAGTGTCACAACCGGAAAGGGAGACAATCCGGCGACAACCATCGGCATGGCCGATACGGATTTTGTGGACCTCATTACCGGAAAGCTTGACGGTATGAAGGCATTCAGCGCCGGGAAATTAAAGGTCGGCGGTGACATGATGAAATCTCAGCTTATCGGAAAGCTGTTCAAATTTAATTAAGAGGGAGGTGAAGCTATGGCTTCAGGAATCAGAGATAAAGTCGCGATCATTGGTATGGGTTGCAGCCGTTTTGGTGAGCGATGGGATATAGGAGCCGAGGGGCTGATGGTTGAGGCCTTTCAGGAAGCGCTTGCCGATGCAAGCATTGAAAAAAAGGATATCCAGGCGGCCTGGTACGGGGTCTGCATAGATGAGATCAATGTGGGCAAAGGAGCTCCGCCGATGAGCATGGCTCTTCGTCTGCCCAACATTCCCGTTTCCAGAATGGAAAATTATTGTGCCACGGGCACAGATGCATTCCGTGGCGCCGTCTATGGTGTCGCGTCAGGCGCTTATGATATTTGTCTGGCCCTTGGCGTCGAGAAGTTGAAGGATACGGGATACGGAGGCCTTCCGGCCTGGGGGTCAACGGCCGGAACCCTCGCGTGGCAGTTCTTTCCCAATGCGACGGCGCCGGGGCTCTTTGCCCAGCTTGCTTCCGCCTACGTCGCCAAATACAAGATCCAGAATGACGACATCAAACAGGCCATCGCTCATGTCTCGGTGAAAAGCCATGCCAATGGCGTCTTGAATCCCAAGGCCCACCTGCGGA
>DNYQ01000252.1 GCA_003506745.1 Syntrophaceae bacterium | reverse complement strand
CTCATTGCTCATTGCTTTCCTTCCCACATGCAGCCAGGTGATGCCGAAGGTCAGCGAATGTTTTTCCACCTGGACCATGCCTGCTTCTTCCATGATTTTCGAGAATTCATCGGGGGAGGGGAAGTTCATGATGGAGTCGGCCAGATAGGTGTATGCGGCGGGATTTTTTGAAAATATTTTGGCAAATGCGGGCAGTAAATAATTCAAATAGACGTAATAGATTAATTTAAAGAAACGATTCTGGACGAACGTCATTTCCAGGACCATGACCTGTCCGCCGGGAACGGTGACGCGGAGCATTTCGGAAAGCGCGCGCTTTCGGTCGGGAATGTTGCGAATGCCGAAGGCGATGCCGGAAACGTCAAAGTGGTTGTCTTCAAAAGGCAGGCGAAGAGCGTCGCCCTCCATAATTTGAATCCGGCCGGCAAGATTTTGCTTCTGAACCTTATCTTTGGCCGCCGCAACCATCTCCTTTACAAAGTCAAGTCCGGTGACCTGAATTTGCGGATGTTTCATGGCGGCGGCAATCGAAAGATCGCCGGTGCCGCAGGCGACATCCAGATAGCGCCGGGTTGAAAAAAAACGCATTTTCCCCGCGGCAAAGTTGCGCCAGGCCACGTCGCGCCTGAGGCTTAAAAACCGATTCAGGAAATCATATTTGCCTGTAATGGTGGAGAAGATTTCGCGGACCATGCGAATACGTTCGGTATCCGTGATCTCTTGAACCCGGGGATATTTTTCGGGAGGCGACTTTTCCATGAGAATTGTTCCTGACTGATTTTTGCTGTTGCGTGTTTAACAGGGCCGGCGAGGAAATGCAACAAGAAAGCGANNGGCGGTAATCTATGTTGGTTTGACCTTCAGTCTTCAGCTTTCAGCCTTTAAGCCTTCTTCTACCCCGCTTTGATCGGCACTTTCGTTCCTTTGGCTTTGGCCGAGGCGCTTTTCGGCAGGGTGATGTTGAGCACTCCGTTTTTAAAGCTGGCCTGCGCCTTATTTGCATCCGTCTCCACGGCCAGAGGAATCACGCGGTTGAATGATCCGTAGGACCGCTCCATGTAATAGTAATTTTTACCCTTGTCTTCCTTTTCTTCCTTCTTTTCGCCGCGGATCGTTACCGCATCATTAGTCACGGTTAGTTCAATATCTTTTTCCTCCACGCCGGGAAGCTCCGCGCGGATCGTAAAATCCTTATCACTTTCCTTGACGTCAATCGACGGCGTAAAAACGCCGAATGCACCACTCCCGAGAGCACGCGGCGCGAGGTCAAATCCGGAGAAGAAATCATCAAACAAACTATTCATCTGACGCTGCAAGGAATAGAAGGGATGATCATCATCTCTTCCCGCGGATGACCTTACCGCCGGCAATAGATTTTTAATTTTCATAATCATGTCCTCCAATGAAACCCAAGCTTCAGAAACGCAGTGTGCTGAAGCTTGCTGGTTGAATTGTCCCGCCACAGGCGGNNTCGGTTTCACTTTTTCCGTTTTCGGCAGCTCCAGCCGCAAAACGCCGTTCTTTACCGATGCGACAACTTTATCCCGGTCGATTTCGTCCGACAGCGTAAATACCCTTTCATAGTCGCCGATTTCGTATTCGGAATACATCATTGCCGCATCCTGAATCCGGCCGTTTTCAACCCGTCCGGTGATTTTTAAAATATTTTTTTCCAGTTCAATATCGACCGTCTTTTCGTCAACGCCGGGCATATCGGCCAGTAAAAAGAGGGAGTCTTTATTTTCGTAAATATCCACGCGCGGCACAAATGTTTTGACATTGCGGATGCGCTCTGTGGCCGACACGTTTTCCGTTTTCTGTATGTCTTTTTCCATCATGGAATTCAAACCTCCTTTCCGCTATTTGATCTTGATTTTCTTGGGTAAATCTTCTTTTGCCCTGGGCAGCGTAATCATCAGGATGCCTTTTTCATACCGGGCCTCAACGGCCTGTGCATCGATCTGAAACGGCAGCTGAATGTTACGTTTAAAATTTCCGATACCTCTTTCCTGACGCAAATAGATTTCATCTTCGCCAAAGGTTTCCTGCAAAGCCGCGCCGGCAATGGTTACCGTTTCACCGGATACGGAAATATCCAGCTTCTCCGGATCAATTCCGGGAAGTTCAGCCGTAACGACGGCCTTACCGTCCTTTTCCCAGATGTTGACCGCGGGATATTCCTGAGGCGACTTTTGTCCCATGCTGGAAAAAAGTCGGTTCATCTCCCGTTGCAACTGTAACATTTCCGGCATGGCGTCGGAAAACCTTCGCACTCTCCATAAACTTGGGTTGAACATAAACTTTCCTCCTTCCTTAGAATGATTTTTTGTAAGCATTTGCTCTCATTGCTTATTTTACTTTTTCGATCCAAATATATGAATGAAAATTTTGTTGTCAAGAGGGGTGGCGGGAGGCCGTGATCCGGTGGAAAAGGCAAGGGGAAATCAACCTGCCGCCCTTGACACACCCCCACCCCGTTCATATATTAGGCGCGCTTTAAGCAGCGGTTTTTAAAAGGAACTAAGGAAAATTGATATGAAAGATCATATCGTAAAATTGTTCAGGGAAAGCTGCCGGGTCAAAGAGGCTTTTATCAATGATAATCTCGGCAAGCTTGTGAACGTTATTGAAGTTTTGACCGCAGCGCTTAAAGCCGGCAATAAAATTCTGATTTTCGGCAACGGCGGATCCGCGGCGGACGCGCAGCACATCGCAGCGGAATTTGTCAATCGTTTCATTATCGAAAGACCNNGAAATATTTGCCAAGCAAATCAGGGCGTTGGGCCAACCGGGGGATGTGGCTTGGGGCATCTCGACCAGCGGCAATTCACCCAATGTGCAAAAAGGTCTCGAGATGGCCAAAAAGATGGAACTGATCACGCTGGCCCTGACGGGGAAGGACGGCGGACCGATTGCCAAAATGGCTGACTGGTCGCTCAATGTTTCTTCCGGCAGCACGGCGCGTATTCAGGAAACACACATCACGGCGGGCCATGCGATTTGCGAGCTGGTGGATATCAAATTATTCCAGAAACCGGATTTAAAATAAAAATGCGGCGGGAGTGGGAGTGAAAACGAAAAAAGATCATTCTGACCAAAAAACAAAGGCGGATGCTTCTGATGCGGTCGGTGCTGCAGAGGAAACAGCGATCCCGGAGCATGATGAATTAAGTGAATTAAAGGAAGCGCTCGCAACGAAGGAAAAAGAATCGAAAGATAATTACGAACGCTATTTGCGGGCCTTAGCTGAACTGGACAACTACAAGAAGCGGGCGGCGCGGGATAAAGCCGAGATTATAAAATACGGCAAAGAAGATCTGATTAAGGATATCGTGCCGTTTTTGGATAGTCTGGACCGCGCGCTTGCGCATACAGACGCGGGCGACGCGCAGACCTTTAAAGACGGGATCGTGCTGATTCAGGATCAGCTTTTGTGCTGCTTGAAAAAACATGGCGTGGAGAGAATCGAGAGTGTGGGCTCGGATTTTGACCCCAACTTCCACGAAGCCCTGATGCAGATGGAAAGCGCGGACCACCAGGACAATCAGGTGGTGAGTGAAATGGAAAAAGGCTACCTGCTCAACGGCAGACTGATCCGGCCGTCGAGAGTCTGTGTATGTAAAAAGAGCAAAGTAAATGATGGATGCGAAATAAATGAGGCCAATGGAGAATAAGGAGGAATAAAAAATGGGAAAGATTATCGGAATAGATTTAGGAACAACCAATTCATGCGTGGCCATTATGGAAGGGGGCGACCCGGTTGTGATCGCCAATCAGGAAGGCAACCGCACCACGCCGTCTGTTGTCGCCATT
>DNYQ01000031.1 GCA_003506745.1 Syntrophaceae bacterium | reverse complement strand
TTGAAACGGGCCGGCAAGAAGGTGTTTGTCGGCGGGAACATCGGGAATCCCCTGATTGAATATGCCGGATCGCCGCAGGCCGATGATTTCATTGTGGCCGAAATCAGCAGTTTCCAGCTTCAATGGATCGAAACATTCCGTCCGCATGCCGCCATGCTGCTCAATATCACCTGCGATCACGTTAATTACCACGGGTCATTTGAAGAATACCGCCGCGTCAAAGCCGGGATATTTGAGCATCAGCGTCCTGGCGATCTGGCGATTCTAAATGCCGAAGATGAAATACAGGAAGGACTGGCCTCATCGGTTCGGGCGCAAGTGGTCCAATTCAGCTCCCGTCGATCGCTCCGCCCGGGGATTTTTTTGCAGGATGATTGTATGGTTTACAGCAAACCCGAAGGCCCCGATGAACGTTATCCTTTAAGCATGATTTCGCTTCCCGGTCTGCATAACGTGGAAAATGTCATGGCGGCGCTGGCGGCGGCTCGTTTCTGTGGCTGTTCGCCGGAAAGTATTGTGGAGGCCGTGTCTGGTTTTCGCGGGCTGCCGCATCGCATTGAGTTTGCCGGGGAAAAGCATGGCGTTAAATTTTATGATGATTCCAAGGGAACCAATGTGGATGCCGTCCTTCGCGCGCTTCAGACGTTTTCCACGCCGGTTATTTTGCTGCTGGGCGGGCGGGATAAGGACGGAAATTTTGATGCGCTGAAACCGCTGCTGAAAGAAAAAACAAAGCAGGTTGTCCTGTTTGGCGAGGCCCGCGAACGGATTGAGCCGCAACTGGGCGGGATAACGCCGGTTGACAAGGAGCCGACGCTTAAAGCGGCCGTTCTTTGCGCCTATCACAAGGCGCGGCCGGGGGACATTGTGCTGTTGTCGCCGGGATGCGCGAGCTTCGATGAATTTGCCAATTATAAGGAGCGGGGAAATTATTTTAAGGAAGTGGTGAGGAATCTTTAAATGGAAGCTGTCGCAAAAAAAGAAACCAATACACCGGATATCATCCTTCTGCTGGTTACGCTGATTCTGGTGACCGTGGGCACGGCAATGATATATTCCTCAAGTTCCATCCTGGCTTTGGAAAAGTTCAAGGATGGACAATTTTTTCTGAAGAAGCACTTGTTTTTTGTTTTTGCCGGTCTGATCATTATGATGGTCATGACCAAAATTCCTTACGAACAGTTGAAGAAGGTGGCTTATCCCGGCGTGATCATCTCCGTTGTCTTGCTGCTCGCGCTTTTCATTCCGCATGTCGGCGTGAAAAGAGGCGGCGCAATCCGCTGGCTCAATATGGGCGTGTTTTCGTTTCAGGTGACCGAGCTGGTCAAGGTGGCTATGGTGGTTTTTCTGGCGCATCTGCTGACGCGCAAAGTGCATCATCTCAAGAAATTCAGCCGCGGCGTTGCGGTTCCCCTCTCGGTGACGGCCGTGATCATGGGATTAATCCTGCTTCAGCCGGATTTCGGCACCGTCGTGATCATTGCGTCGATTCTGCTTCTGATGCTGTCGCTGGCCGGTTCCCGGATCACCCATCTGTTTTTTCTGGGCGCGGCCTTTATTCCGGCGGGCATCTGGCTCATCATGCACAAAGGATACCGGATGGCGCGCCTGACGTCGTTTCTCGATCCATGGAAAGACGCGGACAACACCGGTTTCCAGCTTATCCAGTCGCTGATTTCCTTCGGATCGGGCGGCGTGACGGGGCAGGGCATCGGCGACGGCATGCAGAAATTATTTTATCTGCCGGAGCCGCATACGGATTTCATTCTGGCGGTCATCGCGGAGGAAAGCGGTTTCATCGGCGTGACGATTATCATCGTCATGTTCATTTTCTTTTTGCTGCGCGGCTTTATGATTGCCTTTCGCGCGCCGGATCTCTTCGGAACTCTGCTGGCTGCGGGGCTGACGATGCTCATTTCCATGCAGGCCTTCATTAATATCGCGGGGGTCATGGGCCTCATCCCCTTAAAGGGATTGGCACTCCCCTTTTTAAGTTATGGCGGCACNNTTGCGGAAGAGTTTATAAAACGCGATCCCGAAAGCCGGGTGATCTTTATCGGCACCCAAAGAGGCATTGAGCACCGGCTTTTGGGAAAGCTGGGCTACGAGTTAAAGCTGATTGATGTGGAAGGTTTAAAGGGAAGGGGTTGGAAGGCTTTGATCAAAGGCGTTTACGCGATACCCAACAGCATGTGGCAGTCCCGGATGATCCTGGGGGATTTTCAACCGGATGTGGTTATCGGCGTCGGCGGCTATGCGTCGG
This sequence comes from Syntrophaceae bacterium, assembly GCA_003506745.1. GTDB lineage: Bacteria > Desulfobacterota > Syntrophia > Syntrophales > Smithellaceae > UBA8904. The sequence goes on along the minus strand of DNYQ01000031.1, from coordinate 1,872 downwards.
GGCCGGCGGTGATCGCCGCCTGGCTGATGAATATTCCCACGGCCATTGCCGAGCAAAATGCCCTGGCGGGAAACACCAACCGCATTCTGGGAAAGTTCGTCGATAAAATATTTTTGACCTATGAACAAAGCAAAAACCTGTTTGCGGCTCATAAGGTCACCGTGACGGGCAATCCGGTCCGGGCGGCATTTGCAGCAAGTCAGAACCGGCCCGGGGAAAAGAAGGAAGGCCGGCAGATTCTCATTTTCGGCGGATCGCAGGGCGCGGCGGCCATTAATAAAACGGTATTGGCCATGCTGCCGCTTTGGCGGAAGATGAAAAATAAAGTTCGTGTCGTGCATCAGACGGGCGAGCGTGATCTGGCGGCGGCAAGGCTAGCTTATGAACAGTATGGCATTGAGGCCGAGGTCAGTCCGTTCATTGTCGATATGGTGTCGGCCTACGCGGCTTCCGACCTGATCATTTGCCGCGCCGGAGCAACGTCTCTTGCGGAGATTACGGTGGCGGGGAAAGCCTCCGTGCTGATTCCCTTCCCGTTTGCGGCAGATGATCATCAGACGCTGAACGCTCAGGCGATGGTCGAAGCCGGCGCGGCGGCGATGATTCGGGAGAGTGAACTTACCCCCGACAAACTGTACGCGGTGGTGGAAAGCTTGCTGAACAACGATCAAGCCCTGCGGGACATGGAATTGAAATCAAAAAAATTAGGCAGACCCGATGCCGCTTCCGGAATAGTCGATGCCTGCCTGCAATTGGCGGCAAAAAACAGGCATGGAAGTAAAAGACGAGGAAAAATGTAAAATGGGAAAAGATCGTGAAACAGGATTTATGCAGCGCAAAGTCAAGCGCATTCATTTTGTCGGTATCGGCGGCATCGGCATGAGCGGCATCGCCGAGGTGCTGCTCAATCTCGGTTACGGCATCAGCGGGTCGGACGTTCAGTCCTCCGACACAACGAAACGCCTGCAGCAACTGGGTGCGGAAGTCGCCGTCGGTCACGCGGCGGAAAATATCGGCAACGCGGATGTGGTGGTGACATCGACGGCGGTCCGGGCGGACAATCCGGAAGTGATCGAAGCGCATCGCAAAAATATTCCGGTCATTCCCAGGGCGGAAATGCTGGCGGAACTTTTGAAAATGAAATTTTCCGTTGCCGTTTCCGGCAGTCACGGCAAAACGACCACCACCTCCATGGTTTCGACTATTTTAGCACAGGGCGGCCTTGATCCCACGATGGTAATCGGCGGTAAACTGGCCAGTATCGGTTCCAACGCCCGTCTCGGGGATGGCGACATCATCGTGGCGGAAGCGGACGAGAGCGACGGATCGTTTTTGAAGCTGTCGCCCACCATTGCCGTCATAACCAATATCGACCGTGAACATCTGGATTATTATCCGGGCATTGAAGAAATAAAAGCCGCCTTTTTAAAATTTGCCAACATCGTTCCTTTCTATGGTTGCACCGTGATGTGCAATGACAACGAGCATGTTCGCGCCATTGCGGGATCCATCAAACGCCGCGTGATCACTTACGGGATCGATCAGCCTGCGGATTATTCGGCAAGCGACATCCGGTATCTGGAATCGAAAACCTTGTATCATCTGTCTTACCGGGGAGAAAACCTGGGCGACACCGAACTGATTGTGCCCGGTCTTTTCAATGTTTATAATTCCATGGCGGCGACAGCCGTGGGGCGCGAGCTGGGCCTGGACATGGGGACCATCCGCCGGGGGCTGCTTGCCTTCTCGGGCGTGCAGCGACGCCTGGAAATCAAAGGACAAGCGGACGGGATTACGGTCGTGGATGACTACGGACATCACCCGACGGAAATTATGGCGACGCTGGCGGCGGCCAGGCAAATGTGGAAAGGC
>DNYQ01000293.1 GCA_003506745.1 Syntrophaceae bacterium | reverse complement strand
TTGACATTATTAGGAAAGTCCACGCGCACATGCCTTATGATCTTCTCCCCCGGTATCTGCCGATGATTCTGGAAAAGAAGCTCAATCTGGAGATATATTTCAGTCACTATACATTACAATCACTGGATAAGAATCAATGTCACAAGATTGCCGAAACGCTTAAGGACGCAGGATTAAAGGTGACGTTTCATGCTCCTTTTATGGATCTGCGCCCCGGGGCGCTTGATGATCAGATCCGCAAGACCAGTTTGGACCGGATTCGACAGGTCTTCGATCTGATACCCTGTTTTCAGCCGCTGAAAATTGTCTGCCATCCGTCTTTTGATGTCCGCTACTATGTGAACTGTGATGATTTGTGGCTGGACAACAGTGTTGGCTTCTGGCGACAGCTTATTCCCCTGGCCAAAGACGGAGGCACCGTCATTGCGTTGGAAAATGTTTATGAAAGAGATCCGGGAATTTTGCGCCGCTTGCTGGCAATGCTGAATTCCGATCAAGTCTGTTTTTGTTTCGATACCGGTCATTTCAACGTCTTTGCCCGTGATCCTTTGAAAACCTGGATGGAAGAGTTGGGGCCGTACATCGGCCATCTGCATCTGCATGATAATTTCGGCAGGTTTGATGAGCATTTGCCGCCGGGAAACGCCACATTTCCTTTCGATGAATTTTTTACCGCACTTCAGGCGTTAAAAGTGAAGCCGACCATCACCCTGGAAGCTCATGCGCCGGAGCACCTCTGGCAGTCGTTGGCTAATTTGCAGGAAATGTCGCTTTTAGACCGCCTGGAATCAGCCACCTCTGAGCAAGCTGTCGAGGCATGAAATGAACGTCATGATTCCGCAGCAAGCTTAAGAAGAATTAACGCTCGTCTTGCCAAAGCGGGATGAAAAGATCTGAATTCTTTAACGGGGAGAACGGGATGTCCATCTATCTGATCAAAAGAATCCTCTTTATGATTCCGCTTCTGCTCGGCATCACGATCATCTGTTTTTTTGTGATGCACCTGGCGCCGGGCTTGCCGACGGATTTGCAGACGCAAATGAATCCGAAAGCGTCGGTCGAAATGAAAGAGCGATTGATGAGCCTGTATGAACTGGATAAGCCCCTTCCTGTGCAATACTGGTCTTGGCTGAAAAAATTGGGGCGCGGCGATTTGGGCACTTCCTTTTCATCCGATCACCGGCCGGTTTCAGACAAGATTCTGGAGCGTCTGCCGATTACCATTGCCATCAATTTTTTGTCTTTGATCATCATCATTGCCGTGGCTGTGCCCATTGGCGTTCTGTCGGCGGTCCATCAGGATTCGCTTTTTGACAAAGTGATATCGGTGTTCGTTTTTGTCGGTTTTGCCGTGCCGACCTTCTGGCTGGCGCTCCTCATGATGATCTTTTTCGGCATTCACCTGGGGTGGCTGCCCATTTCAGGATTGCGATCCCTCAATTATGAATATCTGAGTGGCTGGGGGCAGTTGACGGATCTGGCCAAACATCTGATTCTGCCGGTTTTTATCTCCGCCTTCGGAGGACTGGCCGGATTGTCCCGTTACATTCGGGCCAACATGCTGGAGGTCATCCGCCAGGACTATATTCTGACTGCGCGGGCCAAGGGATTAAGTGAAAGACAGGTGATTTATAAACATGCTTTGCGCAATGCGCTTTTGCCGGCGATTACCATCCTGGGTTTATCCATTCCGGGCTTGATTGGCGGCAGCGTCATTTTTGAAACGATCTTCGCGATTCCGGGTATGGGGCAGTTATTTTACATGTCGGTCATGGCGCGTGACTATCCGACGGTGATGGGGATATTGCTCATCGGCGCGATATTAACGCTGGTGGGCAATTTGATTGCGGATGTGTCGTATGCCATAGCAGACCCGAGAATAAGGATATCATCATGACCTTCTGGGAAATGTTTTATAAAAATAAGCTGGCGTTGACCGGATGCGGAATTGTGATTTTGCTGTTTGTTGTCTCCTTAATGGCGCCGGTTATCGCTCCTTACGATCCCGGCGCGATTGATCTGAAAAATGTTCTGGCGCCGCCGTCGGGTGAGCACTGGTTCGGCACGGATCAGCTGGGGCGCGACGTTCTTTCCCGGATGATCTGGGGGGCGCGTATTTCTCTGAAGGTCGGTTTTGTCGCAACGGGTCTGGCGATTCTCATCGGAATGATTCTGGGCGCGGTTGCGGGTTACTACGGAGGCTGGATTGACGCGACGATTATGCGTTTTGTGGATGTCATGCTTTGTTTCCCAGCCTTTTTTCTGATTCTGGCGGTCATCGCCTTTTTGGAGCCGTCGATCTGGAATATTATGATTGTGATCGGGCTGACCGGTTGGATGGGGGTGACGCGTCTGGTGCGGGCGGATTTTATCTCGCTTCGCGAGCGGGATTTTGTGCGGGCGGCCAGGGCCATCGGCGCCAATGACGCGCGGATAATTTTTCTGCACATTCTGCCCAACGCGCTGGCCTCCATTCTGGTTGCGGCTACCCTGGGCATTGCCGGCGCGATTCTGACGGAGTCGGCTCTAAGTTTTTTGGGAATCGGGGTGCAGCCGCCGATCCCCAGTTGGGGGAATATTCTGACGGCGGGTAAGGATAACATCGATATCGCTTGGTGGCTGTCGCTTTATCCCGGGCTGGCGATTCTCATCACGGTGGTCGGCTATAATTTGCTGGGTGAGGGGATCCGCGACGCGTCCGATCCGCGTCTGAAAAGATGAGTCGCGCTGAAACTTATAAAAACTCTTGGGGCTTGATTATGTTGTTAAAATGTAATACTAGTCCGCCACAGTTAAAAGGATTGTAAAAAAGTTAATGTGTTGATTGCCCCAGGAGGATCGAGATGTCCAGAAGAGTTAACTCGGAGTTACTGAAAATCGACCGGCGAATAATTTCCCGCAAGCTGCTGATCGGTGAATTGTCTGAAAAAGAATTGGCCGGCCTTTTAAAAAAGCTTCCCGATGTATCAGAGAACGCTGAAGAAATTCCGTTTCAGGCCGCCGAAAAGTAGTTATGCTGATTGATTCCCATGCCCACCTGGAGATGAGAGAATTCGATTCCGATCGCTCCGACGTGATCGAACGAGCCAGACTTGCCGGTGTTGACTGCATTGTCACGGTGGGAACAAATTTGGGCCTGAGCCGCAAGGCGTTGTCCATTGCCCGTCAATACGACAACATTTACGCGACGGTCGGGGTCCATCCCCATGATGTGGCCAAGGCCAATGATAAATCATTTGATGAATTGAAGGCGTTGGCACAAGATCCGAAAATTGTCGCCTACGGGGAAATCGGCCTCGATTATTTCCGCAATATTTCCCCGCGTGAAATACAAATCAAAATGTTTGCCAAACAACTGGAATTGGCGTCGGAATTGAAACTGCCGGTGATCATCCACGATCGCGACGCTCATGAGCAGACGCTGCGCATGGTAAAAGCCTCCGGTGTTCGACGGGGTGTCTTTCATTGTTTTTCCGGCGACTGGGCCATGGCGAAGCAATGTATCGATCTGGGTTTTTATATTTCCGTGCCCGGNNCCGCTTGATTCGATTCTGTTGGAAACCGATTGTCCCTATCTCACGCCCGTTCCGCATCGCGGGAAAAGAAACGAACCGTCTTTTATTATGCATACGGCAAAAAAAGCGGCCGAAATCAAGGGCATGCGTTGGGAAGACATGGCTCAGGCGGCCGCCGTTAACACCCGGAAGCTTTTCCACATCGAACCTCCGGCCGCTAAATAGCCCGGGCGATTTACTGCAAAATCTGATAGACAATCTCAACATGAAAAATGAAATTGATAAACTGAAGAAGAAAGCGGTTGTTTTGCTCTCCGGCGGCATTGATTCCGCCACCACGCTGGCGATTGCCCGGAGCATGGGATTTGCTGTGTGGGCATTGAGTTTCCGGTATGGTCAACGGCATAGGGTCGAACTGGAGGCCGCCACGCGAGTTGCCTGTGTTAACTCGGTGGCCGAACATCTGACCGTGGATATTGATTTGCGGCGCATAGGGGGTTCCGCTTTAACCAGCGATCTGGCTGTTCCCAAAAGCCGCAGTGCAGAAGATATGGGAAAGGATATTCCGGTAACCTATGTTCCGGCGCGAAACACCATCTTTCTTTCTTATGCTCTGGCCTGGGCGGAAGTGATCGGGGTGTCCGATATTTTTATCGGCGTGAATGCCCTGGACTACAGTGGCTATCCGGATTGCCGTCCCGAATACATCGAGGCTTATGAGCGCATGGCCAACCTGGCGACCCGGGCCGGTGTGGAAGGCAAACAAAAATTAAGAATTCATACGCCGCTCATCCATTTGAGCAAAGCGCAGATTATCCGGAAGGGCATGGAACTGGGCGTCGATTATTCGTTGACGCATAGTTGCTATGATCCGGGTGCGGACGGCGTAGCGTGCGGCCAGTGCGATTCGTGCCTGCTCAGACTGAAGGGGTTT
>DNYQ01000239.1 GCA_003506745.1 Syntrophaceae bacterium | reverse complement strand
CAGGGACAGTTGCTGGCCCAAATAGATCCAGCTTCATTTGAAGCTCAGGTCGCCCAAGCCTCCGCCAATCTATCCCTGGCCCGCGCCAATCTGGAAAAATCCAAGGTCGCCCTGCGTGACACGATCACGGCGTTTGAAAGAAACAAAATTCTTTACGGGAAAAATTTTATTTCCAAATACGATCTGGACACATCCGAAACCACTTACCTTTCAGCCCTGGCTCAAATCAAGGCATCAGAGGCTCAGGTTGAACAGACACGGGCGGCGCTCAATCTCGCTCAAACGAATCTTCGCTATACGCGGATTGTTTCTCCGGTCAACGGAACAGTGATTTCGCGCAGCATCGACGTGGGACAGACGGTGGCGGCCAGTTTCCAGACGCCGACGCTCTTTACCATCGCCCAGGATCTGACAAAAATGCAGATCGTCGCCAGTGTGGATGAAGCGGACATCGGCAGAATAAAGAGCCGGCAACCCGTAACCTTTACCGTCGATGCCTATCCCGACCTGATGTTTAAAGGCAATGTTTCGGAGATCCGCAACGCGCCGACCACCGTCCAGAATGTGGTCACCTATGAGGTGATTGTCAAAGTGGACAATCCGGATTTAAAACTTAAACCCGGCATGACGGCCAATGTGTCGATCATTATCGACGATAAAAAAGATATTTTACGGATTCCCAACGCCGCGATCAGAGTCAAAATACAGGACAAGAAATTTACGGCGGCGGCGCCCAAAGGCACGGGCGTCTGGATTCTGGAAGATAAAAAACCCAAACGCGTTCCCCTAACCACCGGCATCAGCGACAACCGCTTCACCGAAGTCCTTTCCGGAAATATTTCCGAGCGCGCCGCGATTATCGTTGAGGTCAAAGACCCTAATCAAAAAACGAACGCACCGTCCAGCCGGCCCTCCAGCCCGAGGTTTTAAGCGTCATGGCTCTTATTGAAACGGATCAACTGGAAAAGAAATACGAGGTCGGGGACAGCATCGTTCACGCCCTGGACAAAGTTTCTCTTCAGATTTCCGCGGGGGAATTTGTCGCGGTGATGGGGCCGTCCGGCTCCGGCAAATCCACGTTCATGAATGTGATCGGCTGCCTGGATGTGCCGACCGCCGGCCGGTATCTGCTGGACGGCATCGATGTGGGCCGGATGGGCCGTGACGCACTTGCGGAGATTCGCAACCTGAAAATCGGGTTTGTTTTTCAGGGCTTCAATCTTCTCTCCCGCACGACCGCACTGGAAAACGTCGAAGTGCCCCTGCTCTACAGCACAAGCACTCCCAAAGACCACAAAAACAAGGCCCGGGAAGCGCTGAAACTTTTAGGATTGGAAGAACGGCAGCATCATCATCCCAATCAGCTTTCCGGCGGGCAGCAGCAGCGGGTGGCCATCGCCCGCGCCCTGGTCAATGATGCACCCCTGATCCTGGCCGACGAACCAACGGGCAATCTGGACACCAAAACCAGCATGGAAATCATGGAACTCTTTGTCCGGCTCAATGAAGAAAAAAAAATCACGATTGTTCTGGTCACCCATGAGCCGGACATCTCGACTTTCAGCAAGCGCATTATCCGCTTTCTTGATGGAAAAATTGTCAGCGATGAGGAAAACAAAAGATGATCAATGTTCCCTCAACCGTTAAGATTTCACTGCGCGCTTTGCGCGTCAACAAGATGCGCTCGGCTCTGACCATGCTGGGGATCATCATCGGCGTTGCCGCTGTCATCACCATGCTGGCTGTTGGCAGAGGCGCCAGCAATAAAATCTCCGAACAGATTGCGACCGTAGGCAGCAACCTGATTATCGTGCTTCCGGGCTCAACAACCGCCAGCGGCATCCGGCTGGGCAGCGGCGCTTCCCAGAACCTGACCCGCGCCGACGCCGAGGCCATCAAAAACGAATGCTCCGCGGTATCTACGACCGCGCCGATTTTAAACGGCAGCGCGCAAATCGTTTACGGCAATCAAAACTGGGCGACCAGTGTTTTCGGCACGGATGAAGGCATGCTGGAAGTCAGAGACTGGCCGCTGTCTTCCGGCCGGAATTTTTACGAGCAGGAAATCCGCAGCGGCGCCAAGGTCTGCATCCTGGGAAGAACCGTGGTGGACAATCTCTTCGGCAATGACGATCCGCTTCACAAGGTTATCCGGATCAAAAAAGTGCCGTTCGTCGTAATTGGCGTTTTGGAATCGAAAGGCCAGTCCATGATGGGCCAGGATCAGGACGACATTATTTATGTGCCGGTCAGCACCGCGCAAAGAAACCTTTTCGGCCGGTGGTTTCCGGGAACCGTGCGATCGATCATGGTCAAGGCAGGCAGCACGGAGGAACTGGACAGGGCCGAAACGCAGATCAGGGAACTGCTCAGGCAAAGGCATCGTATCGGCCCGGATCAGGAAGATGATTTTACCGTCCGCAATCTCACGCAAATGCTGCAGATGGCGGAGCAGGCCTCCAACGTCATGGCGCTCTTACTGGCCGCCATTGCCAGTGTGTCGCTTTTAGTGGGCGGCATCGGCATCATGAACATCATGCTGGTGTCCGTCACGGAAAGAACAAGGGAAATCGGCATCCGAATGGCTGTCGGCGCCAAATCCTGGGATATTCGCCTGCAATTCATCATCGAAGCAGTGATTCTGTCCCTCATCGGCGGTCTGATCGGTGTTTTGCTGGGAATTCTCGCCGCGGAATTTCTCTCTTTCTTCGCCGGATGGACCATTTTGATCTCGACCTATTCCGTGGTGCTGTCTTTCGGTTTTTCGGGTCTTGTCGGTATTTTCTTCGGTTTCTATCCGGCCTATAAAGCCTCCCTGATGAATCCCATCGACGCTTTGCGTCANNGTCTGTAGAAAGGGTTAGATTGATGAATTTATTAAGATTCCGAATAAAATTACAATAAAAGGAGGCGCAGAAAAAACTTATGAGTATGGAAATCACAGCCCCCATGCCGGGGAAAATTGCCAGCATTCCGGTGAATGTCGGCTCACAGGTTCAGGAAGAAGAGGAAGTGATCATCATGGACGCGATGAAAATGGAAATTCCCGTTTATGCACCGGGCGCGGGAACCATTAAGGA
>DNYQ01000101.1:1354-7297 GCA_003506745.1 Syntrophaceae bacterium | reverse complement strand
CCTTTATGATCCCGAAACCGGAGACTATAATACGCCTTATTTGCGTCAGTATTGCCCGGATCATCAGCCGGTTGTGGTCAATTTGTTTTATCGTCAAATCGGCTTCCTGACCGCCAAATCCAAAGCGAATAGTTTCAAGGGATGGGAAAGCCTCACCCAAAAAGATGTCCGCTTTGTCAACCGGCAGCAAGGGTCGGGAATACGAGTTTTGCTGGATTATGAACTGAAAAAAAGAGGAATCGCCTGCACGGACATTTCGGGCTACGACAATGAGGTCTATACGCATTTCGAAGTGGGTCTGTCGCTCATTGCGGGCGAAGCCGAAGCCGGCATCGCGTCGGCCGCCGTGGCGAAAATACTGGATTTGAATTTTCAACCTCTGACGAGCGAGCGTTTTGACATGATTCTGGATAAGTCCACCTTTTTTCAACCGGCTATTCAGGCTTTCATCGAAACCCTCCAGTCGGAACAATTTAAAAACCGCGTCGAAAAAATCGGGAGTTACAACTTTAAGGATTCCGGCAGAATTCTCCATTCATAAATAAATCAATCATATAGATCAAGAGATGAACGAAAGGAGTATTGAAATGAATATATTTAAGGAAAAACGTCTGGTGCTGCTTCTATTGCTTTGTTTCCTTTTTGTGACGGGATGCGCAACCCTCTCGCCGCAGAAAAGCGACAAGTTTGTTTTTTTGTCCAGCACGATAGGTCCGATTGATTCGGGGATTGTAGGCACACTGGAAGATCAGTTTGAAAGGGAAACCGGCATCCGTGTCCGTCATGTCGGCGCGGGAACCGGCGCTGCTTTAAAGCTGGCCACCAAAGGTCAAATTGATCTGGTGATGGCGCACGCCAAATCTCTCGAAGAAAAGTTCATTGCCGACGGTTTCGGCACAGAGAGAATCCCCCTAATGTATAATGACTTTGTGATTGTCGGCCCCCTTTCCGATCCGGCGGCGATCAAAGGAGAAAAGTCGGCAACCGAAGCTTTGAAAAAAATCATGGCCAAAAACATCAAGTTCGTCAGCCGGGGCGACAAGTCAGGCACCCATGTTGCCGAAATGGAGCTCTGGAAAAAAGCCGGTGTCAAGCCGGAAGGAGCGTGGTATTCAATTTACGAAAAAGGATCGGAGGGAAATGTTGCCACGCTGAAATATACGGATCAGCAGACAGCCTATACGGTGATTGACCGGGCGACCTATCTTTCGCTGAAGGATTCAATTAAAATAGTTATCCTGGTGGAAGGCGACGAGGCGCTTTTAAACTTTATTTCGTTAATACCGGTCAATCCGGCAAAATTTCCGAAGGTCAACAACAAGGATACGATGGTATTTGTGAAATGGCTGACAGCTCCCGATAAAGGTCAACTGATCATTCGGGATTTCGGCAAGGACAAATACGGAGCGCCGCTGTTCTTTCCCAATTCCGTGGAATGGCAAAAAACGCATAAGAAATAAAATCATAAAATATATTAAGGAGATAGATTATGAAGATGTTCAGGAGCAGTCAGTGGATTGTCGCATTAATCATTGTTACAGCGCTTGTCGTCCTGGGTGCCACGGGAGTTTTTGCCGCACCCAAACAGAGAAATATTATTCTGGCGACAACCACCAGCACGCAGGATTCGGGACTCCTCGACAAGTTAATCCCGATCTTTGAAAAAGAAACCGGTTACTTTGTGAAGACTATCGCGGTTGGCTCCGGCCAAGCCATGAAGATGGGTGAAAAAGGCGAAGCCGATGTGATGCTGGTTCATTCACCGGATGCTGAAAAGAAATTCGTTGAACAGGGATACGGCATCAAGCGCCGTCTGGTCATGCACAATGATTTTATCATCGTCGGGCCTGGCGCAGATCCGGCCAAAATCAAAGGGGTGAAGTCATCGGCGGATGCGTTGAAGAAAATCGCTTCAGCCAATGCATTATTCATGTCTCGTGGCGACAACTCCGGAACGCACGCCAAAGAGAAAACACTATGGAAGAAAGCAGGCATTAATCCCGATGGGCAGAAATGGTTTCAGGAAACCGGTCTGGGAATGGGACAAACCTTAAATGTGGCCGCGGAGAAAAAAGGCTATACACTGACTGATCGAGGAACATATCTGGCCATTCAGAAAAATCTGGGGATGGAGATTTTGACGGAAGGAGACGCGGCGCTGCTTAATATTTATCATGTGATCGAAGTCAACAGTGCCAAATGGCCCAAAGCCAATGCCGAAGGCGCGAAAGCATTCTCCGATTTCATGGTTTCCAAAAGCACACAGAACATTATTAAGACATTCGGCGTCGATCAATACGGTTCACCTTTGTTTTTCCCTGACGCCGGGAAAAAAGTTGAAGACTTAGGAAAATAAAATCCTATTCCTTTGTCATTGCGGGCAGACCCTTGGTCTGCGTGGCAATCTAACTATCTGAGATTGCTTCGCTGTGCTCGCAATGACACGATACGATAATGATTATTCAGGATTGTAGAGTTTCTTAAATGGAATTAATTGTTCAGGGTATCATCAAAGCTTTTCAACTGATCTTCAGTTTTGACCCTGAAGTTTTGGGTATCACGTGGCTGTCTCTGAAAATATCGGGGACAGCCACGTTTATCAGCCTTTTCATAGGGGTTTCCATCGGCACATTGGTCGCTTTAACCAACTTTCCCGGCAAGAGAATAGTCATCAGTATCATCAATACGGGTATGGGCTTGCCGCCGGTGGTCGTGGGTCTTTTTGTGACGATCATAATCTGGCGCAGCGGTCCGTTGGGATTTCTGGAAATTCTTTATACCCCTTACGCCATGATCATCGCCCAGGCGATTATCGCCACACCGATTGTCATGGGCATATCGCTTGCTTCCATTCAAAATTTGCCTCCCAATTTGCGCTTGCAGATTCTTTCGCTGGGCGCAAGCCGCATGCAGATGGTTTGGGTGTTGATCAAGGAATCCAGGCTGCCGCTTCTGGCCGCTGTGATGGCGGGTTTCGGCGGGGTTATTTCCGAAGTCGGCGCTTCCATCATGGTTGGCGGCAATATCAAGGGGTATTCACGCGTGCTGACAACCGCGACGGTTATGGAAACCGGAAAGGGAAATTTTGATATTGCCATTGCCCTCGGTATCATTCTTCTGCTGCTGGCATTTCTGGTCAATCTCCTGCTTACGCAAATCCAGCAAAGGCAGCACCCGCGATGAATAATATTTTAACCGTACAGAATTTAATCGTCCGCCGGGGCGGTGTAAAAGTGCTGGACATCGGAGCGCTGAACGTTCAGGAAAGCAGAATTCTTGCCCTGATCGGCCCCAACGGCGCGGGGAAGTCCACGCTGCTTCTGACCATGGCGGGTTTATTAAAGCCGGATCAGGGGGAGATGTGTTACAAAAACCGGCCGGTGAAAAGCAGCGCCGATCGTTCCCGTATGCGAAAGAGCGTCTGCGTCGTTTTCCAGGAACCGCTGCTGCTCAATACGACCGTTTATAAAAATGTGGCCCTCGGTTTAAAATTCCGCAGTCTCACAAACGGTGAAATCAGGAAAAATGTAGAAGACGCTCTGGATTATTTCGGCATCAGTTCTCTGGCCGGTAGATCGGCCAAAACGCTTTCGGGCGGCGAGTCCAAGCGGGTATCCCTGGCGCGCGCCTTCGCGCTGAAGCCGGAATTGATTTTGATGGACGAAGCGTTCAACTCGCTTGACCCTCCGACGCGGGAAACGCTGATCGACGACCTCCGGCATGTTCTGGAGGAAACAAAAATTACCGCCGTGCTGGCGCTGCACGATCGTGAAGAAACCCTGCGTCTGGCGCAGGATGTGACCGTGATGTCCGAGGGCAGGCTGATTCAATCGGGCGCCACCGCTCAGATCTTCAACCAGCCGGATTCCGAATTTGTGGCCAATTTTGTCGGGACGGAAACCATCCTGGAGGGAACCGTCAAAAAAAGCAATGCGGGCTTGATGGAAATTTCCATAGCCGGAAAAACGATTGAGGCCATGGGCAATTATCCCCCGGGACAAGATGTTTACTGTTGTATCCGGCCGGAAAATATCACTGTATTGCAGGATACGCCTGAAAAAACGAGCGCCCGCAATACTTTTAAGGCAAGAATCCAAAAGATTGTCCGTCAGGCATTCTTTTATAAAATGATTCTGGACTGCGGATTTCCCGTGGTGGCTTATGTCACCGTTTCTTCCTGCGATGATTTAGGCCTGTGCGAAGGTTCAACCATTATTGCCTCTTTTAAGGCCACTGCCGTTCACGTTATGAAGAGGGAAAAATAATTCTCACCTAATCTTTATAAATGACGGTGCCGGCAGCTTTTCCATTCAGAGCCTTCGTGAGGTTTCCTTTTTCCAGACCGTTGATGATTTGAATCTTCTTAAGAACCTCGCTGCTTTGAAGAATTTCCAGACAGGGTCTTTCAATGATCAGATCATCCAGATTTTTTTTCAGAAGATCTTTCACGCTAATCTCGTCAATGAAGGTTGCTTTGTTGTTTTTCTTCGGATCATCCGTGTAGAGCCCCCGTTCATCCTTGACGAAAATACAGCTCCGGGCGCCGATCAAATCGGCAACGATCAACGTGCCGACATCGGTGCGGTGAATGGGAATGCGCGACTTCGTAACCGGCAGAGCGAAATAGTCATAAGGCGGCATGCCGTGCATTACGGGGATGCAATCCTGAGCGAAGTAATTCGACAGCTTTGTGATTTCGTCGTGGCCGATTTTGATTCCGCCCCACGGGGCCAGGAGCGTTGCAACCAAAAGGGAGTTCTGCTCGGAAACAGAACTCCCGAATTTGGCGATGATGCCGGTCGGCATGCCCAACTCCAGGCCGATGGAATAGATGTGCCGACTGCGCGTACCGCCGCCTGTTGTCAGAAGAATCTTGTGTTTCTTCTTGTTGGAGACGACTTCCTTCATAATGGCGGGCAGCGCCTTAATCCCGCGATCGCAGATGGATTGCCCGCCGATCTTGACAATATTGACATCGGGAAAAAGCCGTTCCTGGGGAGCAACTTTCAGGTTCTCCATAAATGTCTTCCCCACCAAACTTTCCCCCATGAGCCTGCTCTTTACATGGAGCCGTCGTCCGTCCCGTTCTCTGAATAGCGCCATAGCCTATTGTTTAACCTCAATTTCATCTTCTTTCATCTTACCGTCTTTCGGGGACTTCAGCAGAATCAAATCCGCGCCCACGGAAGCGGCAATTTCTTCCAGTTCTTTCTTCCTCAAGTGGTCGGCATAAAAAGTGATGTTCACACCGGCAACCGCCACCAGCTTGAAGCGCGGTTTCTTTTCTTTGGTTCCCACTTTGTGACGCTCGCGATAAAATATTTTTCCCGACATCATGGCACCTCTCTAATGCTTCTGTTTAGGGTTTCGTTTTTCGCCCAGGCTTTCCCATAAACCTGCGCCCGCGGGTTTTACGGGAAGCACAACTTCATGCCCCCAAAGCCTCGGTCTCAACCAATCTTTTGTGTCCACCCAATCATCCGGACGGGGACAACCCGCGTCCCGATCCAGGGAAACCACCCGGATGCCTTTTTTCGTCAGTTCGTTCACAGTCAGGTGGCCGGGGAGGGCTCTTAAATTTGCATACTCGGTGAAACGGCCGCTCCATCCTGAGGCGGTGAGACCCACTGCCGCGGCGGCGCCGATGATTCCGTCGTTGGTGCCGCCGTGGCCTGAAAGATGAGCCTGTCCTGCCGCCGCAAGCGCGTCATGCTGGGTTACAACCTTTGCCGTGCATAGCAGCCCGAAGGATTGCAGCGCGGACAGGGCCGGATCGTTCCCGAGAACCAGACAAAGGCCGGGGTCGCTCCCGGTGAGAGACATGGCTTCTATATGAGTAATGGCGGCGCTTTTCAAGGCATCGGTATAAGACGCATCGGGGCAATCCACCACAACACAGGCAGAGCTATTGTGAGAAGTATAAGGTATGGCCGGATCCATGAG
>DNYQ01000101.1:0-1297 GCA_003506745.1 Syntrophaceae bacterium | reverse complement strand
GCCCATGTGTGTGAACTATAAAATTCTTGTTCATACATGTCAAATAAATAATCATGTGCAAGCCCATCAGCAAAGTGCATCCGGTATATTTAAAAGATTCAATTTACAAATTTAAAGCATTCGAATATAGGGACTGAAAAAAACAATCCATGGAGGTGGCCGGTTATCATGAATTACCATCTTTATCTTGAAAATATTCAGAAGGGCCAAAAAGGGCTTAATCCGTATCTTGATTTCTTCAACATCACGCTGGTTGAGCTGTCCTATGGACGCGCCAGCTTTAAGATGCCGGTGCGTCCGGAATATCTTCAGGGCGCGAATTCCATGCAGGGCGGGTTGATTGTCGCGCTGGCGGACGAGGCCATTGCGCATGCCATGATGACCGAGCTCAGTCCGGAGGAGGGATTGACGACGATCGAACTCAAAAGCAATTTTCTTTCCGGTGTTGCCGACGGGGAACTTCTGGCTGAAGCGAGCGTTTTCAAAAAGGGGCGGAATCTGATAATCGGCGACTGTCTTGTGACAAACGGCGCGGGGAAAAATATCTGCCGAGTATCGGCAACCTTTATGCTTTTGAAAAAGGCCTGATTCGGCAAGGCATGAGATTGCTTCGCTAACCCTTCGCTTGGCTCAGGGCTGCGGCTCGCCGCAATGACCATTCATTTATATTAACAATATTAAGGCGTTGCGGCCGAGGGAGCAGGGGCTGCAGCCGTTGACGGCGTCAAGGCTCTCACAACAACAATTCTATTTTCGGGTAACACTTTTTTGGACGTCCATAACTCCTGGTTGTCATCCTCATAGGCAACCCATTCAACAGATTCCGAAGAGTCCTCCGCTGTCCAGACACAGCATGTTTTTTTGGCCAATGCGGGGTTTTCCAAGAGGCCTGCCACTTCCCTGCTTGATGGCAGACGCCAGTCGGCAAAGCCCGCCTCTCGAAGGTCCTTCACCGCCTTTACGACATTAGCGGCGGTAATCTCTTGGGCGGGAAAAACAAGCCACTGCAAACCTGTTGCTGTATCCACAACGGTGCCGTCTTTCAACTGGTTGAATCGAACTTTAATCGGTGCGGTTAAAACAAGTTTTTCGCCCGACTGCGGCGTTTTTATTTTTTTTGCGGTATGGGTGCTCCAGCGGCCGGAAAGAATCGTCATGATATACTCGGATGAGGGAGCGATGCCTGTGATCTGGAATCTGCCGTCTGTCGAGGTTTTGGTCTCGAATTGTTCATGGCCCGGCTTTGGATGAACAGGTTTGAAAATAATGGAAACGCCGGATACGGGTTTATTTTTGC
>DNYQ01000073.1:1092-3566 GCA_003506745.1 Syntrophaceae bacterium | reverse complement strand
AATATTTCACTGTTGACTTTTACGGGTATATCTACAAGAATACCTATAAAGAGTTATAGAAATGGAGGCAAAGCTCATGAACACTGCATTGAAGCAGGCCAATTTTCAAATTCCTGAAGACCTGCTGAACGAACTGCGGGCGACTGTCGGAAAAGGAGAATTAAGCAAGTTCGTTAGCCATGCGCTGAAGCGCGAACTCCAGCGTCTACGACAGCAGACAGCTATAAACGAGACCTTCGGCATATGGAAAAGCGAGGAACACCCTGAATTGGCAAAGGGAATAAATGATTTTGTGCGCACTTTGAGAAAATCGACGCGGGGAAAGAGGACCAATGCGACAAATCATCGTTGACACGGATATTCTGATCCTTCATCTGCGAGGCTACGAAGATGCCCGCAAGGCGCTCAGCGAGGCCGCCCGGAATTCATTATTGTGTTGCTCCGCCATTACCGTCGGTGAGATACATGCGGGCATGAAGGAAACAGAGCAAGAGACAACTGAAAAATTACTGGATAGCCTTCTGGTGATTGATGTTGACAGAAATATTGCAGCTCTGGCGGGAGATTACCGACGCACCATTAAAAGTCATCAATTGGAGCTGGACGACTGCCTGATTGCCGCCACGTGCGCAATCCACAAGGCCACTCTCATAACGGGCAATGTCAAACATTATCCGATGAAGGATTTCGAAAAAAAATCCGTCAGAATGACATAACTCTGCCATCTCTTTTTTAAGCCAGCATATCTTTCAATGAAATTTCCGGATGATGGTAGCGTTTTTTATTCCGTGTGCCTTTGCCGTATTGGATCGCCTCTTCCGGGCACCACTGGATGCAGGCAAAGCATTGTTCACAGCGGTGATGCCAGGCCGGCTTGCCTCCTGCCATCTCAATATTGCGCGCGGGGCAGATTTTTTCGCAAATCCCGCAGGCCGTGCATTTTTCATCGGCAAAAAAAGCTTTATCCATCCCGGCGACATGCGGCAGCGAAATTCGGTAGAGCGCAGACAAAATCCAATTCTGCCAGAAGGGCCCCTTCTCCGGCGGCCGTTCTTCCCTGCCCCGGATCACCGCCGCGATCCGGTTTAATTTAGCGAGCATTGCGTCAAATTTCTTCTGCTGCTTATCGGGAGCCGGGGCTCCGCCCCAGGGAATATAGTTGCTGGGCAGATCAATGGAAAATCCGGACGAGAGATGAAGCTGCTTCTCCCGTAAAATGCTCTGCAACTGGATCAGCGTGGCGGCGGGCTGTCCGGCGTTGACGGCCATTGCAAACAGGTATTGAGTTAGATCGACGTTCAGCCGCCTGATAAATTCGACAACGGGCGGTGGCACGCCCCAGATATGCACCGGGAAAACCAGGCCGATTCGATCGGAAGCACAGACAACCTTTTCATCCGTGCGCCGCTTCAGGGGTATGCACTGTGTCTCTTCCAGAACGGAAGCCAGTTTCCGGGCGGTCCATAGAGAGTTGCCGGTGCCGGTATAGTAATAAATGGTTGTGCTCATTGTCCTGAACGTCCGGTGATGACGTCTTTGTTTTGAAGCAGACTATCCCCGCGGGGCTTCTCCTGTCAACTATTTTATGGAGAGCAGTCTCTTCGAAGGAAGCAGGAGCGCCTTTTTCTTTGGCAAAAACCACGGTATTATGTCATAGTGTTTTCCAATCATAATCTGACTATTCAGGAGTGGACGATGAAGAAATCTTACATTTTAGCTCTTGATCAGGGCACCACCAGTTCGCGGGCCGTCATTTACAACCAGGAGGGCGCCGCGGTTAAAATCGCTCAAAATGAATTCACGCAAATCTATCCGCAGGCCGGCTGGGTCGAACATGACCCCATGGAAATCTGGGGATCGCAACGCGGCGCGATAAGTGAAGTGATGGCCGCCGCCGGCATTGCCCCTGAAGAGATCGCGGCGATCGGCATTACCAATCAGCGCGAGACCACCATCGTCTGGGACAAAGACACGGGCAAACCCATTTATAACGCTATTGTCTGGCAGTGCCGCAGGACCGCTTTCATCTGCGATGAACTCACAGCCGCGGGAATGACGGATTACATCCGTGAAAATACCGGACTGGTGGTGGATGCGTATTTTTCCGCAACAAAGTTGAAATGGATTCTCGATCATGTCGAAGGCTCCAGAGCAAGAGCTAAAAAAGGCGAACTGCTTTTCGGCAACGTCGATACCTGGCTCATCTGGAATCTCACCCGGGGAAAAGTCCACGTCACCGACTACTCCAATGCCTCCCGGACGATGCTTTACAATATTAAAGATTTGAAATGGGATGCGACCATTCTGGAAAAACTGGACATTCCCGCCTGCATGCTGCCGGAGGTAAAACCCTCGTCCGCTGTTTACGGCGTCACCGATGCGCGGGTGCTCGGCGGCGAGATCCCCATTGCCGGAGACGCGGGCGACCAGCAGGCGGCGCTTTTCGGTCAGGCCTGTTTCACGCCGGGCATGGT
>DNYQ01000073.1:0-1042 GCA_003506745.1 Syntrophaceae bacterium | reverse complement strand
GGCGCGCCCTACTGGGACATGTATGCCCGCGGCGCCATTGTGGGACTCACCCGCGGCGCCAACCGCAATCACATTATCCGCGCCACGCTGGAATCCATCGCCTACCAGACCCGTGACGTCCTGGAACTGATGCGCAGCGAATGCGGCATAGACCTGTATGACCTGCGTGTGGACGGCGGCGCCTGCGCCAATAATTTCCTCATGCAGTTCCAGTCTGATATTCTGGACGTACCGGTGGAACGGCCGGAGATCATTGAAACGACGGCCCTGGGCGCCGCTTATCTGGCGGGTTTGGCTGTCGGATTCTGGAAGGACCAGTCCACGATTGCCGGGAAGCGAAAAGTGAATCGCCGCTTCGAACCCGTCATGGACAAGGAAAAACGCCGGACACTCTACGCCAAATGGAAGAAAGCCGTGGAACGAGCCAGGGGATGGGAAGAGGAGTAGATGGCTCATGGNNATTATCGGGGGTGGAGCCACGGGCTGCGGTATTGCCAGGGATCTGGCTTTGCGGGGCATCCCGCATTGCCTGATCGAAAAAGGCGATTTTGCGGCGGGAGCTACCGGCGCCTGCCACGGGCTGCTGCACAGCGGCGGCCGCTACGCCGTGTCCGATCCCGTTGCGGCCAAAGAATGTTTCGATGAGAATATGATTCTGCGACGCATTGGCGAAAAATGCGTGGAGCGCACCGGCGGATTATTTGTCAGATTGCCCGGCGATTCCAAACTGTTCCGGGAAAGGTTTTTAAGAAGCTGCGACGACATCGGCATCCCGACGGACGTCCTGTCTTCCACCAAAGCGCTTGAGCTGGTGCCCAACCTTAATCCGGACATCGAGGAAGCCATCCGCGTCCCCGACTGCTCGATCGATCCCTTCCGCTTATGCATGCTCAACATGAAAACATCGGAGCTCCGGGGCGGCTTGAGCTTCACGCGTCACCGGGTCACGGAAATCGTCAAGTCCCACGGACGCTGCATCGGCGTCAAGGCCGCCGATGCAGCCACCGGCGAGGTGAAAGAAATTCACGGCAATATTCTGGTT